>NZ_JBHYGR010000172.1:11409-15640 GCF_042738155.1 Kitasatospora sp. NPDC059088
GGTATAACGGGGTCGCGACTGTTAGCGGCGGGTCGGGCGCGCAACAGCCGCTCCTGCACCCCCGACCGGCCCCGACGCCCCCTGGGCGAGGGGGTCGTCGGAGCCGTCACGGGCGGGCTCAGGCGGTGACGCCGCCGTCCAGCACCAGGTCGGCACCGACGGTGTAGCCCGCCTCGTCCGAGGCCAGGTACAGCACGGCGGCGGCGATCTCGGCGACCGCGCCGGCCCGGCCGACCGGGACCTCGGCCTTCATCCGCTCGCTCTTGGCGGTGTCGCTCTCGCCGGGGCGGGTCGACATCGGGGTGTCCACCGGGCCCGGGCTGACGGTGTTGATCCGCACGCCCTCGCCGATGTGGTCACGGGCGGCGGAGCGGGTGAGCGCGGTGACGGCGGCCTTGCTGGCGTTGTAGGCGCCCGCGCCCTCGGCCCGCTTGTGGACGCCCAGGTTGGACGAGACGTTGACGATGGCCCCGCCGCCGTGGGCCCGCATGTGGCCGATCTGGTGCTTCATCGCCAGCAGGGTGCCGGTCACGTTGACCTCGAAGACCCAGCGGAACTGGTCCTCGTCGATGTCGGCGACCGGACCGGCCGCGCCGAACACCCCGGCGTTGTTGACGGCGACGTCCAGTCCGCCGAACTGCTCGACGACCTCCCGGACCAGCCGGGCGGCGTCCTCGCCGTTCGTCACGTCGCCGGTCAGCGCGACGGCCTTGCCGCCGGCCCGCTCGATCAGCTCGACGGTCTCGGCCAGCGGGCCGAGGCTGCGCCCGGCGACCGCGACCCGGGCGCCCTCCCCGGCGAAGGCGAGCGCGATCCCCCGCCCGATGCCGCTGCCGCCGCCGGTGATGAGGACGGACTTGTCGGCGAAACGCGTGCTCATGAGCTGAACTCCTTGGTCCGAGTGGTGCATTCAGGTGTGTGGGTGGTGCTCTTGGTTGTGGTCTTGGTGGTGCTCTTGGTGGTGCTCTTGGTGGTGGTCGTGATGGTGGTCTCGGCGATGGTCTCGGTGGTGACCTCGCCGGTGGCCCCGGTGACACCGGTGGCACCGGCCCGGGGCAGGACCGCGACCGCGACGGCGGTCAGGGCCAGCCCGGCGGCGGCCGCGGCGAAGGCCGCCGCGTAGCCGCCGACGACGGTCGGGCGGGTGGCGGCGAGGGCCATCAGGGCGGCCAGCCCGGCGGTGGGGCCGAGCTCCATGGCGGTGTTGAGGACGCCCGCCGCCAGGCCGGTGCGTTCGGGCGCCACCCCGCCGGTGGCGAGCACGGCCGCCCCGGCGAAGGACGCGGCGGCGCCGGCGGGCAGCAGGAGCAGTCCGGGCAGCAACCCGGCGGGGTAGCCACTGGCGGGGTCGAGCCCGGCCAGCAGGGCGAGTCCGGCCGCCTCCAGGGCGAGGCCCGCGGCGGTGACCGGCACCGGACCGTACCGGGCGGTCAGCGGCCCGGCCAGCCGCCCGGACAGCAGCAGGGCGACCGCGTACGGCACGAACGCGGCGGAGGTGTCGGCCGCGCTCCAGCCGCGCAGTTGCTGGAGGTAGAGCGAGAGCAGCACGAAGGCCAGGGCGGTGCCCGCGGAGGTCGCCATCACGGCGACCAGGGCGGTGGCCCGGCGGCGGTCGGTGAGGAAGCCGGGCGGCAGCAGCGGGTCGGCGGTGCGGCGTTCGGCGGCGGCGAAGGCGAGCAGCAGGAGCACGCCGCCGGCGAACGGTGCGAGCACGCCGGGGCTGCTCCAGCCGTGCTCGGTGGACGCCACCAGGGCGTAACTCGCCGCGCAGACGCCGGTGGTGGCGAGGAACGCGCCGCGCAGGTCCAGTGCCGGGCGGCGGCTCGCGGGGGCGGGTCCACGGTCGGGGTCGGGGCCGGATGCCGGGACGGCGGCGGGTACGGGCTCGGGCAGGGTGCCGGAGCGGAGCAGGCCGACCAGTGCGACCGCGACGGGCACCGCGAACAGCCAGCGCCAGGAGACCACGGCGCTGACCGGGCCCGACACCACGCTGCCGGCCGTCGCACCGAGCACCGAGAGTCCGCCCCAGGTGGCCATCGCCCGCCGGTAGGCGGCGGGTTCGGGGTGCAGCCGGCGGACCACGGCGACCGCCGCCGGGGCGGCGAGGGCCGCGCCCGCGCCCTGGACGAAGCGGCTCGCCAGCAGGACGGGGTAGTCCGGCGCGAGGGCGCAGGCGACCGAAGCGGCGGCGAGCAGCGCCAGGCCCCAGCGGAGCACCGGACGGCCGCCGTGACGGTCCGTCAGTCGCCCGCCGAGCAGCAGCAGGGCGGCGAAGGAGAGGCCGTACGCGGCGCTGAGCAGCAGGACGTCGGACGGGCCGAGCCCGAGCTCCCGGGCGACCAGGGGCAGCGGAACGGTGAGGATCATGATCGTGAAGATCAGCACCGCCTGGACGACACCGAGCAGCGCGAAGCTCCCCCGCGCCGTCGTGGTGACACTCATGGATTCCCCCCACACCAAATTTTTAAGAACGTTCGGTCCAAAATAAAGGCAGCAAAAGCCGGTGGAAGCCGACGGAAGACGATGGAGGACGGCGCAGGACGCCGGGCCGACCGAGCCGGAGACACCCCCGTGGGCCTCCGGTCCGGACCGGCGCTCAGTCCAGCAGCGCCAGCGCCTGCTCGGCGGCGTCGCGCACCCGGGGCCCGCCCTCGGCGGTCTTGCCCACCACCCGGATCCCCTGCAGCAGCACCACCAGCATCCGGGCCAGCGCCCGCGGCTCCCGCCCGGCGGGCAGTTCGCCCTGGGCCCCGGCGCGCAGCAGGGCGGCGGTCAGCGCCGTCTCCAAGTGGTCGTAGCTGACCTTCACCCGGCGGGCCGCCGCCTCGTCGTGCGGGGCGAGTTCGACGGCCGTGTTGGTGATGAAGCAGCCGCGCCTGCGGTCCTCGCCCCCCATTCCCGCGTATCGGCGCACCAGGGCGCGGACGGCCGGCAGCACCGGGCCGGGCTGGGACAGCTCGGCCAGCAGGCCGGGGTCGTGCTGTTCGTTGTAGCGCTCCAGCGCACGCAGGTAGAGCTCGTGCTTGCTGCCGAAGGTCGCGTAGATGCTGGCCCGGGCGATGCCCAGCCCTTCGACCAGGTCGGCCATCGAGGTGGCCTCGTAGCCGCGCCGCCAGAACAGTTCGAGAGCTGCCTGGAGCGCCGCGTCCGGGTCGAATTCCTTGGTCCGTGCCATGACCGGAACAGTAGCCCTTTCGAGACCGCTCGGTCAAGAAAGAGCGAGGAGTGGTCCAGACCGTTATCTGACGGAGCATTGCCAAGTGGACTAGACCAAGCCTACCCTTACCGCCCCGTCCCTCCTTCTCCCCCACACCCGCAGGAGGCGTTCCGGCATGCCCGCACACATCCCCCCGAACCCCCGGCAGGCCGTCGAGGCCGCGCGACCGCTCGTCCTGACGGCCTTCCGGATCGTCGTCGGCCTGCTCTTCGCCTGCCACGGCGCCGCCGCGCTGTTCGGCGTCCTCGGCGGCACCAAGGGCGGCGGCAGCATCCCGGCCGGCCAGTGGCCCGGCTGGTGGGCCGCACTCATCCAACTCATCGGCGGCGTCCTGGTGTTGCTCGGCAGCGGCACCAGGACGGCCGCGCTGCTCTGCTCCGGCTCGATGGCCTACGCCTACTTCACCGTCCACCAGGAGCACGCCCTGCTGCCGCTGCAGAACGGCGGTGAGGCCTCGGTGATGTTCTGCTGGGCCTTCCTGGCCATCGCGGTGCTCGGCTCCGGCCCGTACTCCCTCGACCGGCTGCTCGCCGCCCGCCGGCCGGCCGCCGAGCCCAGCCCCCAACCCACCTCGACCGGCTGAGCCTCAGCCCTCCGCGAGGTACCGCTCGACCGTGGCGACCTTGGCGGTGAGGCCGTCGGTGACCCCGGCCCGGTCGTCGATCTTGATGACCGTGCTCACCCGGTCGCCGTACGCCTTCACCGCCTCGATCGCCGCCCTGATCACCGGCATGACCTCGTCCCACTCCCCCTCGATGCTGGTGAACATCGCGTCCGTCCGGTTCGGCAGCCCGCTCGCCCGCACCACCCGCACGGCCGCGGCCACCGCCTCCCCCACGTCCTCGCCGATCCCCAGCGGGGTCACCGAAAAAGCTGCGATCACGGTCCGTACTCCCTACCACCCGACGACAACGGCCACGGGCCCGGGGGGGCAGCCGGGCGGGGGGCCCGGGGAGGGGGGGGGGGGCCCCACGGCGGGGGGCGGGCCGGCGGGCACCGGGCCCCCCCCCCCGG
>NZ_JBHYGR010000172.1:15650-16835 GCF_042738155.1 Kitasatospora sp. NPDC059088
AGATAACCAGATCGTATACGCCACCCACCGCACAAAAAGCGCGCGCGCCCGTCGCCCCCCCCCCCCCCCGCGCCAGGCTAAGGCGTGTCGGGACCATCGGCCGTGGCGCGGCGCGCGTTCCACGGGCCTCACCCGACGGGGGATCCGTAGGGGGCATCCAGCAGTGCCAGGGCTCCGGGGTGGACCAGCGCGCCCGGCAGGCGCGGGTGGGGGGCCAGCACGCCCGCCGCCAGCAGCCGGTCGAGGGCCGGGGCCGGGTCGTGCGGGACGCGTCCGCGCAGCCAGTCCGCGGAGACCGCCGGGCCGGCCCGCAGCCAGGTCAGGACGGCCGTCTCGGCGGCCCCTCCCCCGGCGCGTTCGAGGGCCCGGTCGATCAGGGCTCCGTAGGCCTCGACGGTCGCGGTGCGGTGGCGGGCGGTGTCGGTGACGGTCCGGGCGAACAGCTCGCCCCAGACCGACCAGTGGCCGTCCGCCGCGGCGACCACCGCCTCGTCGTGCTCGGCCCGGTGCCGCTCGACCCAGCCCTCGATGTCGAGCAGCAGCCCCGGCAGCAGTCCGGCGCCCACCAGGTCGCACTCGGCGAGCAGCCGGGCCGTCCGGCCGTTGGCGTCGGGGAACGGATGGATCGTCAGCAGCCGGACCATGCCGAGCGCCGCGGCGTCCAGCGGCGGCGAGGTGGTCCGGGTGCCCCACTCGTACCAGCGCCGGACGTGGTCGCGCAGTTCGCCGCCGGGCCGGACGGCCATCACGAAGCGCCGCCCGTCCGGCCAGTCCACCCTGGAGCCGCCCCGCCGGAAGCCCCCGCCGTCGGGGATGTTCGGGTCCCCGGCGACGAGCATCCCGTGCAGTTCGGCGAGGGCCTCCGGGGTGAAGCAGGGACGGCGGTCGGGCCGTTCGGCGCGTTCCGCGCGGACGGAGTGCACGGCGACCAGGGCGGCCGAGGCCCGGGCCTCGGCGGCCGCGGCGACCAGGGCGGTCACCTGGTCGCCGGTCAGACCGGCGAGGTGGCGGTGGTGCATCTTCAACCGGTAGCGGGGACGGTGGAACAGGTCGGGGTCGCCGAGGTGCCGGCGGACGGCCGCGTCGAGCGCCGCCAGGGCGGTGGCCGCGGGCGGGCGGGGCGGCCCGGGGGGCCCCCCCGGGGGGCCGCGCGGCGCGCCAGGGGGGGGCGCGCGGCGACCGCCC
>NZ_JBHYGR010000173.1:0-9106 GCF_042738155.1 Kitasatospora sp. NPDC059088
CAGCCGTTCACACCGGGTGCGGCCCCTGCCGCCGTCCCTGCTCCTGCTCCTGCTCCTGCCGCTACTCCTGCCGCACGGCCGCCGCCAGGTGCGCACGGAACCAACGGTGGGCAGGATCGGCCGAGTTGCGCGGGTGCCAGGCCATCCCCAGTTCCAACGGCGGGAGTTCGAGCGGGATCGGGAAGGTGCGCAGGCCCAGCGCCTCGAAGGCCTCCGGCAGCCAGTCCGCGGCCCCGAGCGTCACCAGGTCGGAGTCCCGGGCCAGCAGCATCGCGGCGGTGTGGCTGGGCACCACCACCGCGACCCGGCGGCGCAGGCCGCGCTCGGCCAGCGCCGCGTCGATCGGCCCGAGCCGCTTGCCGCGCCGCGAGACGCCGATGTGGTCGGCGGCGGCGAACCGCCGGGCGGTGATCCGCCCGTCGAACAGCGGGTGCCCGGCCCGCGCCACGCCGGCCACCGGCGCCGTCACCAGCGGCCGGGTGCGGATCTCCGGGTCCAACTGCCCCAGCACGCCGACCTCGACGTCCACCCGCCCCTGACGCAGGCCCGGTCCGCCCTCCAGCGACTCCGGCAGGAACAGCACGTCCACGCCCGGGGCCTCGGCCCGGATCCGCCCGGTCAGCCGGCCGGCCGCCCGGACCAGCACCGCGTCCGTGCTCTGCACCGTGAAGGTCCGCTCCAGGTGGACCGGGTCGAAACCCGCCCCGGGCCGCAGCACGTTGTCGCAGCCCCGCAGCAACTCCGCCACCTCCTCCCGCAGTTCCAGCGCCCGCGGGGTCGGCACCAGCCCCTGCCCGGCCCGCACCAGCAGCGGGTCGCCGACCGCGCGGCGCAGCCGGGCCAGCATCCGGCTCGCCGCCGCCGGCGAGGTGCCGAGCCGCTCGGCGGCCCGGGTCACGCTGTTCTCCTGGAGCAGGGCGTCCAGCGCCCGCAGCAGGTTGAGGTCCATCAGTGGGCTCCTGAGCTGCATTTTTACGTCCGGGGCAATGATCCCGTGCCGATCCTTGCATGGCTCGACCGGCCTGGGGCGAGCACAGTGGGAACCGTTCACGAAGCACCCGCCGGCACCCACCGGCCACCCACCAGGAGTTCCCGTGCCGAACACCCCCCTCGACGCCCGCGCCCACCTCGACGCCCGCGCCCACCTCGCCGGCGACGTCCTCGCCGTCGTCAGCCAGAGCGGCCCGACCGTCTCCTTCTTCGACGCCGCCACCGACGCCCTGCTCGACACCGTCGAGGTCCCGGCCCAGCCGCACGAGCTGTGCTTCGACCCGACGCAGCGCCTGCTCTGGTGCACCAGCGCGTACCGCTCCGGCTACTACAACGCCCACGACGGCCACAGCACCGAACTGACCGTCATCGACGCCGGCACCCGCACCGTCGTCGAGGTGATCGACCTCGCCCCCGAGCACGGCCCGCACGGCCTGGCCCTGGACCCGGTCCGCGGCCGGCTCTACGTCAGCGTCGAGGCCTCGGCGGACCGACCCGGCGGCGTGGTGGTCGTCGACACCGCGACCCGCCGCCCGCTCGGCCGGATCGACACCGACGCCCCGGGCCCGCACTGGTTCGCCATCTCCCCGGACGGGCGCACCGGTTACGCCACCAACAAGGAGGCCCCGTACGTCTCCGTGGTCGACCTCGACCGCGGCACACTGACCGCCAAGATCACCGTCCCCGGCAGCGAGGGCCTGGCCGTCTCCGCCGACGGCGCCCGGGTGTACGTCGGCGGGCCCTACCTCGGCTTCGCCGGGAAGCCCGACGCCGCGCCCGGCATCCGCGTCCTGGACACCCGTACGGCCTCCGTGGTCGACGTGCTGCCGACCGGCTCCGCCGTCCTGCCGGTCCACCTGACCAGCAGCGGCCGCCTCCTGGCCGGCGAGATCCACGCCACCACCAGCCCCGACTCGCCGCTCGGCCGACAGGACCCCGGCTGCCTCACCGTCTTCTCCGCGGCCACCCACCGCAGGCTCGGCTCCGTCGAGGTCGGCCGGTTCCCGCTGACCATCACCTCCTCTCCCGACGGCCGGTTCGGCTACGTCGCCTCCGTCGTCTCCTCGACCGTGGACGTCGTCGACCTCGACACCCTGACCCCGGTCACCCGCCTCACCGTCCCCAAGCTCGCCGAGCCCGGCGCCCACGGCCTGGCCTACCTGCCCCGCCCGGCCTGACCCCTCCCGGCTCCGTGCTCCGGGCCGCGGCAGGAGTCTTGCCGCCGCCCGGTGCCGGGCGCATCCTGGGGCCCACCCGTCGTACCGGGAGGGAGAGGGGACAGGATGCGACGCCGCCTCGGGGCGCTCTGGTCGACGCTGGCACTGGTGACGGCGCTCGGCCCGGCCACCGCCTGCGATCCGGCCCTCGACCCCGGCACCTACCGCCACCCGGTGCCGCTCCCCGAGGCCGCCCCGCCCTCCGCCCAGTGGATCGCGGACCTCGTCGGCGGGCTCAACCTGCCGCCGCAGTGCCCGAAGCCGGCCCTGGCGACCATGGTCGTCCTCGACACCGACGGGCGGACCCGGGCCGTGGCCCTCTGGCTGCCGGACAACCTCGACGTCTGCTACGCCGTCGTCAACCACGCGGGCGTCACGCCCACCACCGTCTGGTTCGCCGCCATCGCCGACCTCGTCCCCCGCACCCCGATGCCCGCCGACACCACGGCGGGCGTGGACTCCTACGCCTTCACGGCCTACCGCGGCCAGGTGGACGACATCACGGTCTCCGGCGACCCGGACCACCTCGTCAGCCCCGTCCGGCGCCGCACCCTCGACCTCGGCGCCGGCGACCTCGTCACCTTCGCCGCCTACCACTACCGGATCCCCCCGACCGGCCGCCCGCTCACCCTCACCCTCTGCACCCCCACCGGCACCTGCCGCGACGCCCACTGACGCACCGTCACCTCCGTGCGGGACCGGGACGGTTCCGTGACCCCGCAGCGCCTTGTCGGCCACCCCGCCCTGGCCGACCCTGGACCCATCGGAGCGCTACGGGGGGTACGCGATGAAAGGCCTTGCGGGACTGGTGAGTTCGGTGGCCGTCCTGGCCGCCGTGACGGCCTGCGGAGTCTTCGCCGACGACGGGCCGCCACGCCACGCAGTGGTGCTGCCCGAACCGGCGCCGCCGTCCGCCCAGTGGATCGTCGACGCCGTCGACCGGCCGGGGCTCCTGGTGAAGCAGTGCCCGAAGCCGACCCTCGCCACCCTCGCGGTACTCGACGACGACGGGCACTCCCGAGCGGTCGCGTTCTGGTTGAAGGACAACCTCGACGTCTGCTGGGTACACCTCGGCGACCCGTGGGACGGAACCGAGTTCATCCCGATCGACGATCAGACCAGGGACACGGAGCTGGTGGCGAACGGGGTGCTGGGGCCGGAGCAGTACCTGTTCACCGCCTTCTCCGGCCGCCAGGACGACGTCAAGGTGACCGGCGACACCGACCACGTCGCCGCCCCACCCCGCTTCCGCGCGGTCGACCTCGGTGGCGGCAGGTTCGTCACCTTCGCCGAGTTCCGCCTCCTGTCGCCCACCCACGGCGAGGACCTCACGGTGTACCTCTGCCCCACCTCCGGCGACTGCCACTACACGAGCCCCTCCGCCACCGAGTTCCCCACCCTCCCGACCCCCGAGTCATCCCCCAAGAGCACCCCCTAAGGGAGTGAACGCGCACGCCAGAGGGCATGGCAGGTCGTGGCAGTCAGTCCGTCGAGCGTGAGAAGGTAACGCGCATGAAGCCCATCAATTTCGTCCTCAACGTCATCTGGCTGCTCTTCTGCGGCATCTGGATGGCCATCGGGTACGTCGTCGCCGGAATCATCTGCTGCGTGCTGATCGTGACCATCCCGTTCGGCATCGCCTCGTTCCGGATCGCCGGCTTCATACTGTGGCCCTTCGGACGGACGACCGTCGAGCGGCCGGACGCCGGGGCGGCGTCCTGCGTCGGCAACGTGATCTGGTTCGTCTTCGCCGGGTGGTGGCTGGCGATCGCGCACCTGGTGACCAGCATCCCGCTGTTCCTGTCGATCATCGGGATCCCCTTCGGCTGGGCCAACCTCAAGATGATCCCGATCTCGCTGATGCCGCTCGGCCGCGAGATCGTCTCCACCGACGAGGCCTGGGGCACCCGCTACTGAGCGCCACCACCGACGCTGATGGCCGACGAGGGAGCCTCCTCGTCGGCCATCAGCGTTTGCGCTGGTCAGATCTGCGGGCATCACCCTGGACCACGAACGTCTGCGCTTCTGCCTCCACCCGCCGGCCCCGGAACCGCTGCCGAGGTGCAGGATCAGGCCGGTACCAGGTCCGCGTAGAAGATCACGTTCCCGGTCCGGTGCCCGTCCCTGATCTCACCACCGCAGGTCAGCAGCCGCAGTTCCGGCCGGTCGGTGGCGCCGTAGACCTTCTCGGTCGGGAAGGCCTTCTTGTCCACCTTCTCGATCTCGCGGACCGCGAAGACGGCCGTGGTGCCGTCCTCACGGGGCACCGCGATCCGGTCGCCGAGCCTGATCTTCTCGACGTCCTTCATCAGGGCCGGCCCGTGCCTGGTGTCGAAGTGGGCCACGAGCACGGACGCCCCCGGTTCACCCGGGGTCGGACTCCCCTCCCACCACCCCGGAAGGTCCGCCTCCTTGGCGGGATCCGGCACCCCGAGCTCGCCCTTGTCGTCGATCTTCAGATCGACCATCCTCTTCGCGTCGACACCGGCCGACCCGATCTTGAGCCCCGTCGGCCGGGACTTCGGAAGGGAGGCCGCCGCAGTGGCCGGCGACGCGGTAGCGGTGCTGACGATCTCGGGGGCGGCGGGGAGCACAGGGCTGTCCCCACCGCCGCAGGCGGTGAGCAGGGCAGCCGCCGCGACGGCGACCGCAACGACGGTGACACGGGTTCGGGTCATGGGTGTCCTCCAGGCAGGCATGGAACGGCCGCCGGGCGGGGGGAAACCCACTCGCGCGGCGGCCGTCGATCGAGGGATCAGACGTTGCCGCGGCCGCGCCACAGCAGCACGAAGCCGAGGCCGGCGGCGCCGACGGCGGCCGCACCGGCCCCGCCGTACACCAGCTCGGCGCTGTCACCGGATCTTCGCGGTGTACGCCGTGATCTTGCCCGTCCGGGTAGAGACGACCTGCTCGTGGACGTCGGCCACATAGCCGTCGGCCAGCTCCTGCGTGTTCGGCACCTCCTCGACCGTCAGGATTCCCTTGGAGTCCATGGTGAAGTCGTAGTTGTGGAGGCGGCCGGTCCTCACACGATCGACCCTCAGCTCGATGGACTCGCCAGTCAGGTCATAGGTGATGGTCACCCCGATCGGATTGTCGCTCTTGTACCGCGTGCTGTAACCGTCGGGCAGGTCGTGGGACTTTGCCTTCGACGCGGCCTGCAGTGCGTTGGACGAAGGGGCGTGCCCGGTGTCGGCGGCGTGGGCGAGGCCCAGGGGGAGGGACAGGGCCGCCGTGGCACCCACGACGGTGACAGCAACTCGGAGAGCGGAACGCATTTTTCGCGAATCCCCTTGTCTCGCTGACCGAGATCAGCGACTCATCGGATGAATTTCGGGAAGCGTACGTTCGACCAAGGAGAGACAAGTAATACGCCTGAACGGGCCTTCAGGTACAAGACCAACCGCCCGCCGGGAGTTCACTTCAGTGGATTCACCAAAGGTGACCGAACCCGCCCCAGAAGGTCCTGCAGTCCTGAAACCGTTGGGGTTCTGAGTTATTGACCTTGCGTGGGTGAGCCGCCTGGGGACGCTCTGCTCTTGTCGCCGTCGGCACAGGAGGTGGAGCGGCAGGCCGTGGTGGAGCATCGACCCTGTGAGCTCGGGCTTGCCGGCCAGTTCTGGACGCCCTCACAGGTCGGCTCCGACCGAGTCGCGTCGCCGCAGCCCTCATCTGGCTCGGCAGACTCCCCACCTGAGATGACTCCCAAAGGCAGCTGTGGGGGCAACAAAGGTGAATGGGGATTCATCCTCTGTCGACGATGTATCGATTATTCTCCGGCCGCGTGGACGATCGATCCTCGCCCGGACCTCTCAGTCGAGAGGAACGGTGGCGCGGACGTGCCAACCGGTTGCGTGTTCGTAACGCCTTCCTGCCGCCGTGGTCGGCCACGGACACCGACACAGCGCCGACAGAGGAACGGGTGGCCGAAACCGAGAACCGGGTAGCGCGGGAAGAATGTCGGCGGATGTTGATGAGTGCCTCGAGCACCAGCCGGTAGACGGCGTCCTCAACCTCGGGCGGGGCAGCGCCGATCACGAAACGGTCGATCAGGTCCGCCAGGCCGAAGGCCCTCGCCGGCGGCTGTTCGGTGAGCGGCCGGCCTTCCGACTCATGAAGGGTCCGCAGCGTGCCCTCCATGGGCTCCAGGGCACGGAGCCCGGCCGAATCGAGCCGGTCGAGCAGTTCCTCGATCTGCGCCGCGTCGTGGCCACTGACCTGGGCCGCCTGCACCTCCAGCAGGATGCCGGTGACCTCGTGGGCCACGAAGTCGTGCAGGTCCCGGGCTCCTTCGAGCCGCTGCTCGCGGCTGGCTTCGCGTACGGCGCGGACCCGGCGGGCGGCCAGGGCTCCAACTGCCCGGAGCCACCCGTGATCCCCAGTACCCGTGTCCGTCCCCGCCGCCGCGCCAGGCTCCTCGGCGCCACGGCCGCCTGCAGCCAGCGTGCCGACCTGCCCCCGGAGCCCAAGGTCACCAGCACCTCGGCCGCTTCGACCCCCAGTGCCGTCGCACGGGCGTTGCCGAAGGCGCGCCCGACCGGGATGAGGATCGAGGCGGCCGGTGTCGACAGCAGGAAGATGGTCGACCTCGAGCTCGACGCCACGGGCGAGCTCGGTGTCCCGGATCCCGACACCGACGCGAACAGCCCCGGCTGGTGGACCGGGAGCGTCACCCCGGGTGAGACCGGGATCGCCGTCCTGGTGGCGCACTTCGACACCAGGCACGGCCCTGCGCTGATGAAGGACGTCGAGAAGGTCGAGCTGGGCGACACCGTCGTCGTCCGGCGCGAGGACGGCAGCACCGCGGAGTTCAGGATCCGTGAGATCCAGAACGTGAACAAGAAGGACTTCCCGACCGACAAGGTCTACGGTGCGACCGACCACGCCGAACTCCGCCTGCTGACCTGCGGCGGCGGGATCGAGCACGGGCACCGCACCGACAACATCATCTTCTACGCCGACCTCGCCGCGTAACGCGCGCCTCCCACGGGCGGCGGATCGGCGACGCCGCGGCCCGTCCCCGCCCGGGGGCGGGCCGCGGGCGTTCCCGGGGTCAGAGGCCGAGAATACGCAGCGCCTGCGCGCGCATCTCGACCTTGCGGATCTTGCCGGTGACGGTCATCGGGAACTCCTCGACCACGTGCACGTAGCGCGGGACCTTGAAGTGGGCCAGCCGCCCGGCGCAGTAGGCGGCCACGGCCTCGGCGGTGAGCGGCTCGGCGCCCTCGCGCATCCGGATCCAGGCCATCAGCTCCTCGCCGTACCTGGGGTCGGGGACGCCGATCACCTGGACGTCGAGGACGTCGGGGTGGGTGTACAGGAACTCCTCGATCTCGCGCGGGTAGAGGTTCTCCCCGC
Organism: Kitasatospora sp. NPDC059088; assembly: GCF_042738155.1. NCBI lineage: Bacteria > Bacillati > Actinomycetota > Actinomycetes > Kitasatosporales > Streptomycetaceae > Kitasatospora > Kitasatospora sp. NPDC059088. Next base: position 7,566 of record NZ_JBHYGR010000173.1, read on the forward strand.
CGCGGATGACCATGTCCTTGATCCGGCCGGTGATGGCGAGGTAGCCGTCCGCGTCCATCACCGCGAGGTCCCCGGTGTGCATCCAGCGGGCCGCGTCGACGGCCTCGGCGGTGCGCTCGGGCTCGTCCCAGTAGCCGAGCATGACGGAGTAGCCGCGGGTGCACAGCTCGCCGGGCTCGCCGCGCGGGACGGTGCGGCCGGTGGCCGGGTCGACGACCTTGACCTCCAGGTGCGGGCCGACCCGGCCGACGGTGGAGACCCGGCGCTCGACCGGGTCGTCGGTGCGGGTCTGGGTGGAGACCGGCGAGGTCTCGGTCATGCCGTAGCAGATGGACACCTCCGCCATGCCCATCCGCTCGATGACCTCCTTCATCACCTCGGCCGGGCAGGGCGAGCCCGCCATGATGCCGGTGCGCAGGCTGCCCAGGTCGTAGCGGTCGAAGTCCGGGTCGGCGAGTTCGGCGATGAACATGGTCGGCACGCCGTACAGCGAGGTGCAGCGCTCGGCGGCGACGGCGGCCAGGGTGGCGCCGGGTTCGAAGGAGGGGGCCGGGATGACCACGCAGGCGCCGTGCGAGGTGGCGGCGAGGTTGCCCATGACCATGCCGAAGCAGTGGTAGAAGGGCACCGGGACGCAGATCCGGTCCTGCTCGGTGTAGTCGAGCAACTCGCCCACGAAGTAACCGTTGTTGAGGATGTTGTGGTGCGAGAGGGTGGCGCCCTTGGGGAAGCCGGTGGTGCCCGAGGTGTACTGGATGTTGATCGGGTCGTCGGGGGCCAGCTCGCCCTGGCGGGCGGCCAGCGGGGCGGGGTCGGCGGCGCGGCCGGCGGCCAGCACCTCGTCCCAGGCGGGGCTGCCGAGCAGCAGCACCCGCTCCAACCCGGCGCAGCGGGGCCGGACTTCGCCGATCATCCCGGCGTAGTCCGAGGTCTTGAAGCGCTCGGCGGCGACCAGCAGCCGGATCCCGGCCTGGTTCAGCACGTACTCCAGCTCGTGCGCCCGGTAGGCCGGGTTGACGGTGACCAGGACGGCGCCGAGCTTGGCGGTGGCGTACTGGGTGAGCGTCCACTCCGCGCAGTTGGGGGCCCAGATGCCGACCCGGTCGCCCTTGGCGATGCCGAGCTCCAGCAGGCCGAGGGCCAGCGCGTCGACGTCGGCGGCGAGTTGGGCGTACGTCCAGCGGCGGCCGGTGGGGCGGTCGACCAGGGCGTCGCGGTCGGGGAAGGCGCGCACCGCGCGGTCGAGGTTCTCCCCGATGGTGTCGCCGAGCAGCGGGACGGCCGAGGCCCCGGAGGCGTAGCTGCGCTGGGCGGGCGGTGTCGGCACGGGCGGGCTCCTGGGTGCGGCGGTGCGGGACAGGGGACCATGCTCGCGGTCCCCGGCCCGCGCCGCCACCCCCGAACGGGGGTACCGGCACGGCACCCGGGGGGGCCCCGCGGGGGGGGGGGCGGGCCGCGGGGGGGGGGGGGGGCGCGTGGGGTGGGGTGTGTCGCGGGGGGGCGGGGGTGGGGGGTAGAGGTGGAGGAGGGTGTGGGGGCGC
>NZ_JBHYGR010000173.1:9116-16724 GCF_042738155.1 Kitasatospora sp. NPDC059088
CCCCTCCGGGGGGTACCGCCCGTCCCCGGGGGCCCCCCGTCGGCTGCGACGGACGGCCCCGGTGCGCGGGTCAGGCGTTGATGCAGGTGTTGCCGAAGGCCGGGTTGAGGATGCTGATGACGCCGATCGAGTTGCCGCAGACGTTGGCCTCGAGGTTGATCGGGATCTGGATCTGGTTGCCGGAGAGCACACCGGGCGAACCGAAGGCGACACCGTTCGCGGTCGCGCCGCTGGCGGCGGCGGTGCCGGCACCGGCGATGACGGCCACCGCGGCGAGCGCGGTGGCGGCGAGGGTGGTGCGAATACGCATTGCGTCACTCCTTGAGAGGGTGGCGGAACTCCGTGTGACGATCACACTCGCACCGATCGAACTCCACGGCAGGCCGGAAGCGGCCGAATTGGTCAGCCCGAGGGCGTGTCGCCCTCCCGCCGACCCTCCCGCAGGCCCTCCCCCGGCTCCGCGCCCGACCCGCCGAACCCGGACACGCTCAGTGATCCCAGCAGCTCCCGGGCCGGTTCCAGCCCCGGTTCGGCCTCCAGCGCGCGGTGCAGCAGGCCGAGCGCGAGCGCCTCCTCCCCCGCCCCCAGCGCCGTCAGGGCCCGGTTGTAGTCGATCCGACCGGCGTAACGCAGCCGGAACAGCACGCCCAGGTCCTCCCGGCAGGACGGGCAGCCCAGCGACCGCCGGTCCGCCGGGACCTTGCACAGCGGGCAGCGGACCTCCGGCTCCTCGGGCGCTCCGGGCACGGCAGGTACGTCGGGAGTGGTCATCGCGGACCGGCCTCCTCCGGGCGCACCGGGCCGAGCGACTCGGCGGCCGGCTCGCTGCCCAGTTCCCGCTGCGCCTGGGCGTACAGCGCCAGCAGGTTCGACATGTGGGTGTTGACCGCCTCCATGTTGGGCGCCTCCACCGCCTCGTCCAGGCCGCGCAGCTCCGCCATGATCCGCTGCCCGAGGGCCGGCGACACCATGTTCTGGTTGACGTAGATGTTGCACATGGTGAGCATCCGGAAGGTGTGGCCGAGCGAGTCGCACAGCTCGTCCGCCTTCTGGGCCGCGCGCATCGCGCCCTCCCAGTCGGCCGCCTCCCGGCGCAGGCGCAGCTCGGCGGCCACCGAGCGCAGCCGGTCCAGGTCGCTCGGGTCCAGGTGCTTCTCGCAGTAGTGGATGAACAGGCTCAGGTAGGCCTCCGAGCCGCGCACCCAGCGCTGCGCCTTGAGCTGGCGCTGCGCCCGCTCCAGCGCCTCGTCCACCGAGCGGCCGCGGGTCTGCCCGGCCGCCAGGTCGTCCAGGGCGTCCATCAGCCGCTGCGCCTCGCGCATCTCGGCCTCGGTGAGCTCGCCGCCCCAGCGGTCGGTGAAGGACTCGATCTGCCGCTGCTGCTCCTCGACCTGCACCTTCAACTCGGGGTCGAGGGTGACCCGCTCCAGCTTGACGGTCTTCTCGGCGCCGCCCTGGATCCGCACCGACAGGGTGATGGTGCGGTCGCGGTCCAGGCCGAAGGAGACCTCCACCGGGGTGCGGCCGCCGAGGCCCTCGGGCAGGCGCAGGGTGAGGTGGCCGATCAGCTCGTTCTGCTGGGCGATCTCGTGCTCGCCCTCGTAGACGGCGATCTCCAGCCGTTGGCGGCCGCTGCCGGAGACCACGAACTCCCGGCCGACCGGCGAACTGGTCGGGTAGCTGGTGTTCTTGGGGATCATGACGGCCAGCCGGCCGTCGTTGAGCTCGATGCCGAGGTTCTTCGGGGTGATGTCGAAGGGGTTGGTGACCTGCATCAACTCGCCGCAGCCCGCACAGACTTCGCTGCCCGGTGGGTTGACGGTGGCGCAGGAGGAGCAGCGCAGGCCGACGTCCTCGGCGGCGGTGGAGGCCACCTTGGTGTGGCCCGGGGCGGCCGAGTTGAGCGGCTCACCGCACAGTTCGCAGGCGGTGACGCCGGGGGCGGCCGGGGTGCCGCACTGCGGGCAGTTGTCGGCGCGCAGCGCGGTGGTGGCCTGGGACTGCTGCGGGATCCTCGCGCCGGAGCCGGCCGAGCCGGACCCGGCCGAGCCGTCGGCGGACGAACCGTCCATCTCCTGGGCGCACTTGGGGCAGGCCGACGCCCCGGCCTCGACCGGGACGTGGCAGGTCGGGCAGGAGACCCGGTCGCCGCCGAGCAGGGAGGTCGCGCAGTTGGCGCAGTTGGAGGCCGAGAGGTCCCCGGGGGCCCGGCACTCCGGGCACTCCACCTCGCCGACCAGGGCGCACTGCACGGCCGCGCCGAGCGCCACGCACTGCATCGGGTTGACGCCGCGCTTGATCCGGCGGGTGCCGAACACCTCGCCGAGGCGCCGCTCGACCAGCGGGATCGCGGTCGAACCGCCGACCAGCACCACCTCGTCGACGTCCCCGACGGTCAGGTTGGCCTGCATGATCGCCTTGTGGGTCAGCTCGATGGTCCGCTCGATCTGGGCCTCGATCAGCTCCTCGAAGCGGGCCCGCTCGAACTCCGTCTCCAGCACCAGCTGTCCGGCGCCCAGGCCGGGCAGGATCACCTCGGAGGACTGCTGGTTGGACAGCTCGATCTTGACCGTCTCGGCCGTCGAGGCGATCTTCGGGCGGTCCCGCAGGTCCGGCTGGTAGTCGGAGCCGTACTCCTCGCGGATGTCCTCCAGCAGCGCGGTGGTGATCGCCCGGTCGAAGTCGTCGCCGCCCAGCAGGTTGTCGCCCTCGATGCCGAGCACCGAGACCGAACCGGGCACCAGCAGCAGGATGGAGATGTCGAAGGTGCCGCCGCCGAGGTCGTACACCAGGACGGTGCGGCCCTCGTCCCCGGCGTCGCTCGCCAGCCCGTACGCGAGCGCGGCGGCGGTCGGCTCGTTGATGATCCGCAGCACGTGCAGGCCGGCCATCCGGCCCGCCTCCTGGGTGGCGGCCACCTGCCGCTCGCCGAAGTACGCGGGGACGGTGATCACCGCCCGGTGGAAGGGCTCCCCGAGGCGCTGCTCGGCGTCCTGCTTGAGCCGGTGCAGGATGATCGCGGAGATCTCGATCGGGGTGTAGGAGCGGCCGTTGAACCAGACGTTGACGTCGCCGTCGGTGCCCGCGGTGACCTTGTAGTCGACCTCCTTGAGCGCCGCCTGGACCTGCGGGTCCTTGAACTTGCGGCCCATGAAGCGCTTGACCGAGCGGATCACGTTCGCGCCGTCGATGGCGATCCGGCTGCGCGCGGTCGAACCGACCAGCAGCTCGCCCTTGCGGCCGCTGCCGACCACGGAGGGCGTGGCCTCCTGGTTCTGCCGGTTGAAGATGATCTCCGGCGCGCCCCGGCGCAGGTGGGCCACCACGGAGTTGGTGGTACCCAGGTCGATGCCGAGTGTGCGGTACATGTCGTTCCCCTCTTGCCCCTCGTGGTCCTGGCTACTTCTTGCGTTTGGCGCGCTTGGCCGGCCGGCCCGGCGCCTTGGCGTGCCGACGGACCCGGGGCGGCACCGGCCTGGCGGCGGGGTCGGGCGCGGCGGCCGTCGGCTGCTCGGGCTCCTTCGGCTCCTCGCGCTGCTCCGGCTCCTCAAGCCCGATCCGCGCGCTGCGCGGGTCCTCGACCGGCACCGGCACCGACTCCGGCACCGACTCCGGTGCCGACTCCGCTGCGGCGACCACCACTTGGGCCCGGCGCAGCACCTCCTGCTCCCAGAAGAAGCCGGTCACCACCGTCTGCAGCACCGTCTCCGGCGCCACCCCCGGCCGCACCTCGGTGCCCACGATCTCGGTCAGCGCCGGGTCGGCCGCCAACCCCTCCAGCCGCATCGGCCGGACCCCGGCCTTGGCCAGCCGGCCGAGCAGCCGCCGACGGGTCGCCTCCAGCCCGGCGCCGCGGCCGAGCGCCACCAGCTCGCGGTCCAGCCCGAGGGCGGTCAGCGCGTCGTCCACCTCGATCAGGACGCCCAGCAGTTCCCGCTGCTCGGCCCGGGCCCGCTGCTTCTGCTCGGTCAGCTTGTTGCCCAACAGGGAGGACCGGAAGAGCAGTTGGGTGAACTTGGCCTCCAGGTCGACGGCCTCCGCACCCGGCGGGACCTCCAGCGGCCGGTGGCCGTCGAGCAGGGCTGCGGTCGGTACATCGGCCGGTGCGGTCGGTGCGGTCGGCCCGGCGGGTGCGGTCGGTGCGTCGGTCATTGCGGGACCTCGATCTGGGGCAGCACGGACAGGTCGGCCGCGTAGCGGGCGGGGACGGGCGGTTCGGGGTCGGCGCCGCCGGGGGCGGGCTCGGCGAAGTCGGCGGCGGCCTCGGCCCGGTGCAGGGCGAGCAGGGCCGGGGCCGGCGGGAGGCCGGGGCGCTCGACCACCAGCAGCGGTTCGGCCAGCGCGGGGGCGAGCAACTCGGCGGCCTGGTCGACCGGTTCGGGCGGCAGCGGCTGTTGGAGGTCCACCTCCAGGCGCCGGTCCGGGTTGCGCAGCAGGGCCGCGGCGTCCTGGATCTGCTGGCGGCTGTACCGGCCCGCCTTGAGCGCCTTCCCGACCGAGAGGTTGATCTCGCGCACCCCGGCCGTGAGCGGGATGCCCAGGACCTCGTACGGCGACGGTTCGTGCAGTGGCATGGCGGGCGGTCTCTCTCCTCACGGTCCGGACGGGGCAGGGGGGTTGGGGGTAGCGGGCTGGGCGGTGCGGTCGGTGCGGACGCGGTGCACGGGCTACGACGGCGCCGGCCGTCCGGCGGTTGCCGGGGCCGGTCAGTAGCGGCGGCCGAGCTTGTTGATCCGGTCCGCCAGGGCGCGCAGTTCGCGGTCGTGGGGATTGTGCTGGAGGGCCAGTTCCATCGCCCCCTGGGCCTCCAGGTGGTTGCCGGCGTTGGCCCGGGCGACGGCGAACGAGCTGAGGACGATGCCGAGTTCGGTCTTGAGCTTGGCGGTGTCCTCCGGCGCGACGGCGAGTTCGAGCGCCTCGCGCAGCAGGCCGATCGCCTCGGCGTAGAGGCGCTCCTCGTAGAACGAGATCGCCCGGCTGCGCCAGACGCTGACCATCAGGCCGCGGATCTCGGCCGAGTCGTCGTAGGACCTGGCCTTGTGGAGCATCGCGGCCTGGGCCTGGAAGGTGCTGTTCTGCATGTGGTCGATGACGTGGTTGGCGAGCAGCACCGAGACCCGGCGGCCCGCCTCGCTCGCGGCGTCGCCCGCCCAGTCCGGGTCCCAGACCAGCGCCTCCAGCATCCGGGCGAGGGCGCGGGCGCTGTCGTCGACGAAGGCGGCGGAGCGGGCCAGTTGGCGCAGCACGAAGGCGAGGCCCCGGCGGTTCTCGGGGTCGTCGTCGAGTTCGATCAGCCGCTTCCACGTCCCGACGGCTTCCTGGAGTTCCGCGTCGGAGGCGTCCACCCGGCTGAGCTGACCGGCCCGGTTGCCGAGGGCGGCGCGCAGGAAGTGCCGGGCGGTCGGGTCGCCGGGGGCGAGCTCGGCGCTCTTGGCCAGCAGTTCGAGGGCGCGCAGGTAGTCCTTCTCCTCGTTGTTGATCTTGCGGGCCCACTGGGCGTAGGTCGCGCCGAGGTCGCCGCGCACCTCCGGGTCGTCCGGGGCCAGCGCGAAGGCCTTCTCCAGCAGTCCGGCCGCGCCCTCCTGGTCGTCCACGCTGCTCTTCAACAGGGCGCGGGCGGCCCGGACCCCGGACTCGGCGGCCACCTTGGCCACCTCGGCGGGCAGCACCAGGCCGGGGACGCTCCGGGCCCGGGTGAGGCAGTCCAGCGCCTCCCGCCAGTCCTGGTTGCGGTGGTGCTCCCGGGCCTGGCTGACCAGGGCCGCGCCGAGCAGCGACTGCCAGGCGGCGCCGCGCTCGCCCTCGGCGACCGCGTCCAGCGCGGCGACGGCGGCCGCCTGCCGGCCCTGGAGGTGCAGGTACTGCTGCGGGCCGAGCGCGCCGAACAGGCCGAGGGCCCGGCCGAGCGCGGGCCCCGAGGCGGCCCCGGGGCCGCGCCGCCAGGCGCCGACGGCCTGCTGGTAGGCCTCGCCCCAGCCGGCCAGTTCGGCGCGCAGCAGCCGGTCCAGGCCCGGGCCGAGGACCAGCCGGCGGGCGGGACGGCCGGGCAGGGCTATCCGGACGTCCTCCTGGGCGAAGGCGTCCGCGGCGTGGGACTCCATGCCCAGGCGCAGCGTCCACGCGGTGGTCTCGTCGCCGCTGCGGCCGGCGGCCCGGTCGAGGGCGCGCAGGTCCTCGCGGAGGCGGTCGGTGAGCGCGGTGCGGGCGGCGGCGGTGCGCTGGGGGTCGGCCTCGCGGCCGGTGGTCCGGGCGGTCTCGGCCCAGAGCTCCTCGCGGTGCAGGGCGGCGACCAGGCAGCCGATCGTCCAGGCCCAGGCCTGCTCGTCGGCGGCCTCGGCCAGGGTCCCGTCGGCCGCTCCCGCCGCCGGCGCCCCGGTGGCGGCCGCGAAGCGGTAGCCGGCCAGCCCGAGGGCGTGCAGCAGCCGGGGGTGGGCGGGGTCGTCGAGCAGCAGTGCGCGGTAGGCCCGGTAGGCCTCGCGGTGGCGGCCCTCGACGGCGTGCTGGTGGGCCTCGTGCTCGCCGAGCAGCACCAGCGCGGCGGCGGCCTGCGGGTGGCCGGGCGCGAGGGCGAGGGCCCGGCGCAGGTCGCCGGCCGCCCGGCCGTGCTGCTCGGCGGCGAGGGCGGCGCCGGCCCGGCGGACCAGGACGGCCGCCCGGGCCGGGCCGGCCTCCTCGGGCAGATCGGCCAGGGCCTCGTCGAGGCGGCCGAGTTCGGCGCGCAGCAGGGCGAGGTCGAGCCGTACCGGTGCGGCGGCGGCGCCGTCGCCGAGCGCCTCGGCCCAGCCGGCCAGGACGGGTTCGGCCTGTTCGGGGGTGCCGGCCCGGCGGGCGCAGTCCAGGACGGCGCGCAGGGCGGGGCCGGTGCAGTGGGTGCAGCGGGGCGAGGCGGATCCGGCCGGGGCGTGCAGGTGCTCGGCGCAGGCCTCCCGCCCGCAGCCTCCGCAGGCGCCGGTGGCGGGGCGGGCGCAGGCCGCGCAGTCGCCGACCGGGTCTGCGGCGGAAGCGGCCTCGAAGGAACCGGCCTCGGGGGAACCGGCGGCGCACCCGGCCGCGGGGGCGGTGAGGAAGTGCCGGTACCAGTCCAGTGCGGCGGCCCAGTTGCCGGCCCGTTCGGCCAGCAGGGCGCGCAACCGGGCGAGCGCCGGGTCGCCGGCCGGGTCCGGGTCGAGCGGACCGAGCAGGGCGATGGTCTGTACCGGACGGCCCGCCAGCAGGGCGGCGGCGGCCAGGTGGTAGCGGTCGCGGGGCGCGGCGGCGGGGTCGAGCAGCGCGGTGACCCGCTCGGTCGCGCCCTCGGCGAGGGCGAGCGCGGCGCGCAGCCGGGACTGCCGGTGGGTGAGCGCGCCGGGCAGGGCGTCGGCCAGGGCGAGCGCGGCGGCGGCGGCCTCGCGCGCCTCGGCGCGGTCGCGGCCGGTGACCAGCAGGTGGGCGGCCTCGCGCAGGGCGGCCTCGCGCAGCGCGGACCGGTAGCCGGGGGCGCCGGGGTGTTCGGCGGCGGCCCGCTGCCACAGGGGCGCCGGCCCGGGCCCGGGGGCCGCCCCCCCCGGGGGGGGGGGGCGGCCGCGGGGCCCGGGCCGGGGGCGGGGGGGGTGGGGGGGGGTGCGGCGG
>NZ_JBHYGR010000174.1:0-16707 GCF_042738155.1 Kitasatospora sp. NPDC059088
CGCGTGTGATCTGTGTGAAAACCTCTCAGGGGGGGGGGGGGGGGGGCACAGCGGGGGGGCGGTGGGGGCCCCCGGGACGCTGCGCTTGCCCCCGCGGGCGGGGCGGGGGGGCGCCGCCTCGTCCGCGAGGAACTCGGCGCGGGGCCCGGCCGGGCGGGCGCCGCCGCGCCGGGCCGAGAAGCGGCGGCCGGGCCCGGGTGCGCCGGGCGGGACCGGGAGCGGGACGTTGCGGCGGCGAGGGCGGCGGGCGGGGCGGTCGGCCGTGGCCGCGTCGTAGCCGGTGAAGAGGTCGGACAGGCCGGCCGGGGGCTCGCGCCAGCCGGAGGGCGGCGGGGCGGGCTGGCTGCGCCCGATCCGGAGGGATGCGAGTCGCGGGAGGTCGGTGCGGCGGTCGAGGTCGGCGGTGGACAGGGCGAGCCGGACGCCCGTCCAGTCCTCGCCGGTGTGCTGGGCGACGGCGGCGCGCAGGACCAGCTGGGCGGTGTCGGCGCCGGTGCGGTGGCTGAGCCGGTAGGCGGGCACCCAGCGGGCGGTGGGGACGCCGTACTCCAGCTCCAGCTCCAGTTCGATCCGGTCGGGGGCGGTGGTTTCGGAGGCGGTTTCGGGGGCGGTTTCGGGGGCGTTGGCGTCGGGGGTGTCGGTGGTGAGGGTGAGCAGGACGGTTCTGGTGGTGCCGACCGGCTCGGTGCGGTCGGCGGTGGACGCGCGGTCCAGCCGGTCGGCGGCCAACTGGCGCTCGTGGTCCGCGAGTTCGATCTCCCGGGTGAGCTGCTCGGAGCGCTCCTGGAGCCGGGCCAGCCGTTCGTCGACGAAGTCGGCGAGCTCCAGCCAGGCGTCCGCCGGGGTGCGGCGCAGCGGCTCGTCGGGGCGGCGCTGGGGCGGGACGGCGCGCAGCGCGGCGGTCTCGGCGATCGCGGCCAGGACCAGCCGGTGGCGCTCGTTCAGGGCGCCCTGGCGTTCCATAGCCTCGTCCAACTCGCGCTGCAGCTGAGGGAGTTCATCGGGCTCGTGGAGCTCGGCGAGCGTTTCGAGGCGGGCCTCGACCACCGTGGTGCCGGCCGGTCCGGACAGCACCCGGGCGCGCAGCGAATCGGCGCGCAGCGAGTCGGGCAGGCCGGTCAGCCGCAGCCGTCCGCCCGGGGGGAGGGGGACGGTGGCCCGGCGCCGGCACACCGCGCCCTCGGCGTACACCACGACGGAGTCCAGGGCCGACGGGTGGGCCGGTAGGGCCGGCCGTTTCGACGGCCCGGTGTGGCTGCTGTGTCGATCGTCCATGCGCATCCCCTTCGTTCGCGTCCGGTGGTCCCGAGGCCCGGGAGTCCCGTGGCCCGGTGTGCCGCGGCTCGCCCCGCCTGTCCCCCGGGCGGCCAGTCTGCCCCGCCGGGGGCCGGGCGTCGCCGGATTTCCCGGGGCACGGCGTGTGCACTGGGTGGGACGGGGCGCGGGGCGCGGTGGTTGCCGGGGCGTGGCGGTCAGCGGGGGCGTTGGTTGCCGGGGCGTGACGGTTGGCGGGGTCGGGGGTCGGCGGGGGGCGTCGGGTGGGAGGATGGGGCGCGGGCGCGCCCGGTCGGCTCCGGTACTTCGTCGCGCCCTCCGGCACCCGCTGAGCACCGCCCGTTCGTCGAGCACCGCCCGTGTGAACCGTCCCGTCGAGAAACCGTGATCGAGGAGAGCCACCCGCCATGCGCACTGCCGTCGTCGTCGGCACCGGACTGATCGGCACCTCCGCAGCCCTGGCCCTGGCCGCACGCGGGCTGACCGTCCATCTGGAGGACGCGGACCCGGACGCCGCCCGCACCGCCGAGTCGCTCGGCGCCGGCATCACCGAACCGGCCGAGGGCCCGGTCGACCTGGCGATCATCGCCGTCCCGCCGGCCCTGGTCGGCAAGGTCCTCGCGGACTGCCAGCGCCGCAACCTGGCGCACTGGTACACCGACGTGGCCAGCGTGAAGTCCGGCCCGGGCAGCGAGATCGCCACGCTGGGCCTGGACACCGTCCACTACATCGGCAGCCACCCGATGGCCGGCCGCGAGCGCTCCGGCCCGCTGGCCGCCCGCGCCGACCTGTTCGAGGGCCGCCCCTGGGTGCTCACCCCGACCGCCGACACCGACACCGACACGCTCAACGCCGCGCTGGAGCTGGTCGCGCTGTGCGGCGCGGTGCCGATCGTGATGGACGCCGAGGCCCACGACCGGGCCGTGGCCCTGGTCTCGCACGCCCCGCAGCTGGTCTCCTCGCTGGTCGCGGCCCGGCTGGAGCACGCCGACGAGACGGCCATAAGGCTCTCCGGCCAGGGCGTGCGCGACGTGACCCGGATCGCCGCCTCGAACCCCGGGATGTGGGTCGACATCCTGTCCGCCAACGCGGGCGCGGTCGCCGACGTGCTCGCCGAGGTCGCCAACGACCTCGGCGAGACCGTCACCGCGCTGCGTGCCCTGGAGGCCGCGGAGGAGGGCACGCGCCGCTCCGGTGCCGAGGGCATCGAGGCGGTCATGCGGCGCGGCAACACCGGCCAGGCCCGCATCCCCGGCAAGCACGGCGCCCCGCCCACCCGGTACGAGACCGTCGCGGTCGTCCTCGGCGACCAGCCGGGCGAGCTGGGCCGGCTGTTCGGGGAGGTCGGCGAGGCCGGGGTCAACATCGAGGACGTCCTGATCGAGCACTCGGACGGGCAGCAGGTCGGCTTCGTCCAGCTGTCGGTGGCGCCGACGGCGGTCAAGCGGCTCACGGCGGCGCTGCGCGCGAGCGGGTGGAGCGTCCGGGACTGACGCTCCCGGGCGGTGTCCGGGCGGGGCGCTGTTCGGGTCGGGGCCGTGTCCGGGGCCGGGTGGTTCGGGTCGGGGTGGTACGGGGGAGCAGGCGGGGAGGGGGAGTGGGCGTGATCATCGAGTTGCCGCTGGGGGAGACCCGGCACGGGTTCGCGGGCGAGCCGGTGGACCTCGGGAACGAGCGCTTCCTGCGGGCGGTGGTGGGCGGGGACTTCCTGGTCCGTCACCGCAGCGTGGCGGCGATGGTCGAGCGGCCCCGGCCGCAGCCGGTCCGGCCGGAGTTCTCCGCACCGGAGCCCGGCGAGCCCGAGCCGACCTGGAGCCTGCTGCTGCGCGCCGCCCACACGGCCTTCGCCGACCACCTGCCGCTGAGCCTGTCGCCGGACGTGCTCTGGTACGCGGTGGTGCACGAGGTCGCGGTGCACGTACGGATGTACCCGCCGCGCTACCGGGCGCTGTTCGGCGCGGCGGACCGCTCGCGGGCGCTCGTGGTGCGGGACGACTCGCTGCTGGGCGGGGGCGCCGACTGGGCCCGGTCGGTCCGGCTGGTCCGGGAGCCCCTGGTGGCGGCCCTCGGCGCGGAGGTGGTCGAGCTGTTCCGGCCGGCCTTCTCCACCACCACGCCGGACGACGAGGCCTCGGCCCTGGTCGCGCTGATGGACGTGGTCAGCCCCTACTACGACTTCCGCTGGGAGACCCGCTGCGGCATCCCGCGGATCCGGCTGGAGGGCACCGCCGGGGACTGGGCGCTGCTCGCAGGCCGGGTGGACGCGCTGGCGGAGCGCTTCGACTGGCTGGTGCCGTGGTTCGACGGGCTGCGCCCGGTGCTGGCGCAGATCGCCGCGACGGCGGCGGGCGGCCCGGTGGACGAGGGCTTCTGGCGTTCGCTGTACAAGTGGGAGTCGGTGTCCGGCGGCCCGCTGGTGACCGGCTGGCTCACCGCCTTCTTCGCCCACACCCAGACCCCGGACGGGCCCCGGCTGCGGCAGACCTTCTGCTGGCGCGAGGCCGCGGGCACCTCGTACCACCGGGACGCCTTCGCGGTGAACGACTTCCCCTCGCACCTGTCCACGGTGCCGTTCGTCTGGGACCTCCTGGGCGTCGAGCGGTCCATGGTGCTGGTCGGCGGGGTGCTCGGGATCGAGCGGGACGGGGAGTTCCTGCGGCCCCGGCTGGGGCACGCGGTGCTGGAGACGGGGGAGTCGCGATGATCGTGGACGTTCCGCTCGGTGAGGGCCAAGTACCGGGCGATGTGGGGGAGTTGACGGAGGCCGGGAACGACGGGTTCCTGGCGGCGGTGGTCGGCGGGGAGTTCGAGCTGCTGCACCGCAGCACCGGGACGCTGCTGGCCAGTCCGGAGGAGCGGCGGCCCGAGGGCGAGCCCGAGCCGACCTGGAGCCTGCTGCTGCGCGCCGCCCATACCGCCTTCGCGGAGCACCTGCCGCTGAGCCTGTCGCCGGACGTGCTCTGGTACGCGGTGGTGCACGAGATCGCGCTGCACGTACGGCTGAACGCTCAGCAGTACGAGGGGCTGTTCAGCGCCACCCCCGGTGAGAAGCGGACCATCGAAGTCAGGGACGACAGCCTGCTGGGCGCCGACGCGGACTGGGCGCGGTCGATCAGGCTGGTCCGGGGGCCGCTGGCGAAGGAGATCGGGCCCGAGCTGGTGGAGCTGTTCCAGCCGACCTTCTCGACCACCACGCCGGACGACGTCTCCGCGGTGCTGGTCGCGCTGATGGACGTGGTCAGCCCGTACTACGAATTCCGCTGGCTCACGCTGTGCGGCATCCCGCGGATCCGGCTGGAAGGCACGGCCGAGGACTGGGCGCTGCTGGCGGCGAGGGCCGGGGAGCTGGCGGAGTGGTTCGGGTCGCCCGAGGCGCTCGGGCCCTGGTTCGCGGGGCTGCGGCCGGTGCTGGCGGAGATCGCGGCGACGGCGGCCGGCGGGCCGGCGGACGAGGGGTTCTGGCGTTCGCTGTACAAGTGGGAGTCGGAGTCCGGCGGGGACTTCGTCTCCGGCTGGATCACCGTCTTTTTCGCCCACACCCAGACACTCTCGGGGCCCGAGCCGCGTACGGACTTCCGCTGGCGGGACGGGCGGGGGCGGTTCCGGGAGAACGCCTTCCCCTCGCACGTGTCGAAGGTGCCGTTCCAGTGGGAGACCCCGGCCGGGATCCGGAAGATGGCCTTCCTCGGCGGGGTGCTCGGCATCGAGCGGGACGGCGAGTACGTACGGCCCCGGCTCGGGAACGCCGTGCTGGAGGTGCAGCGGGAGCCCGTCGACCCGGCGGACGAGCAGGCGGCGCTGGCGGCGGCGCAGCTGCCGCCGGGGTGGACGGTCGAGCGGGTGCGGGAGGTCAGCGGGTCCCCGTGGGCCAAGCTGGTGAGGGCGGACGGCGTCACCGTCGAGAGACGGGAGGGCGGGCCCGTGGGTGCGGTCGCACTCATCCGCTTCAGCCACTTCTGCTTGGTCCGGTGCGCGGGCGACGACGATTGGTACGCCGCCTTGCCGCTGCCGGACGGCACGGTGCAGTTGGGGAGGTCGCGCGGGCCGGATCTGGCGGGTGCGTTGGCGGGGGCGGAGTACTGGTGATCGGCCCGGGACGGGGTCCGGCCGCGGTCCATTAACCTTGAGGGAGACAATCCCCGGCCGTCCGCCCCCACAGGCGTCCGGCTCCCGTGTTCTCAGCATGCTCAGAGAGAGGTTCGCCCCGTGGACACTGCCGACCGAGCGCACGCCCCGGTCGTCGTCGCCATCGACGGACCCTCCGGCTCCGGCAAGTCGACCGTCTCGCGGGCGGTCGCCGCCCGGCTGGGCCTGAGCTTCCTGGACACCGGCGCCATGTACCGGGCGATGACCTGGTGGATGCAGGCCAACGACGTGGACGTCGACGACCCGGAGGCGGTGGCCGTCGCGTGCGGCAAGCCCGTCATCGTGTCCGGTACGGACGCCGACGGGCCGACCATCACGGTGGACGGTCAGGACGTCTCCGGCCCGATCCGGGGCCCCGAGGTGACGGCGCAGGTCAGCGCGGTCGCCGCGGTGCCGGCCGTGCGGGCCCGGCTGGTGGAGCTGCAGCGCGGCTGCGCCGAGGTCGCCGAGCGCGGCATCGTCGCCGAGGGCCGGGACATGGGGACCGTGGTGTTCCCGCAGGCCACCGTCAAGGTGTTCCTGACCGCCTCCGAGTCGGCCCGGGCCGCGCGCCGGGCGGCCGAGCTGCGGGCCAAGGGCGTGGACGAGGCGACCATCACCGCGATGGCCGCCGACCTCGCGCGCCGCGACGCGGCCGACTCCTCCCGGGAGACGGCGCCGCTGACCCAGGCCGCGGACGCGGTGCTGGTGGACACCAGCGAGCTCACCCTGGAGCAGGTGATCGGCCGGATCACCGCCCTGGTGGAGGAGCGGGCCGGGCTGTCGTCGGTCTGACCGGCTGGCCTTCCGGTCCGGCCGGCCGACCATTTCGGTCTGACCAGCTGACCATTTTTGATCGTATCGGCCGACCGGCCGATCATTGAACGAACCGCGGGCCGTCAGGCGCCGCGGACGAAACCATCGCGCTGCCCCAGCGGGGCAGGTACGCACGGCACGCCCCTGGGAAGGGCCGGGCCGGGAAACGGAACAGACGAACATGACCGCAGAGCACTCCGCCGGCCCCGGCGAGCTGGATGCCGCCGACTACGCCGAGTACATGGCCCTGGCCGCCGAAGAGGGCTTCGACCTCGACGGCTTCGACGGCGTGGACGGCGCCGAGCTCGTCCGGCTGCCGGTGCTGGCCGTCGTCGGCCGCCCGAACGTCGGCAAGTCGACCCTGGTGAACCGCATCATCGGCCGCCGCGAGGCCGTCGTCGAGGACAAGCCGGGCGTCACCCGTGACCGGGTCACCTACGAGGCCAGCTGGAACGGCCGCCGCTTCAAGGTCGTCGACACCGGCGGCTGGGAGATCGACGTCCTCGGCATCGACGCCATGGTCGCCGCGCAGGCCGAGCTGGGCATCGAGCAGGCCGACGCGGTCCTGTTCGTCGTGGACGCCACCGTCGGCGCCACCGACACCGACGAGGCCCTGATCAAGCTCATCCGCCGGGCCGGCAAGCCGACCGTCCTGTGCGCCAACAAGGTCGACGGCCCGTCCACCGAGGCCGAGGCGGCCTACCTGTGGTCGCTGGGCCTGGGCGAGCCCTTCCCGGTCTCCGCCCTGCACGGCCGCGGCTCCGGTGACCTGCTGGACGCCGTCATGGACGCGCTGCCCGAGGCCCCGGCGCAGACCTTCGGCGACGCCGCCCCCGGCGGCCCGCGCCGGATCGCGCTGATCGGCCGGCCCAACGTCGGCAAGTCCAGCCTGCTGAACAAGGTCGCCGGCGAGGAGCGGGTGGTCGTCAACGAGCTGGCCGGCACCACCCGTGACCCGGTCGACGAGATGATCGAACTCGGCGGCAAGACCTGGAAGTTCGTGGACACCGCCGGTATCCGCCGCCGGGTCCACCTGACCGCCGGCGCCGACTTCTACGCCTCGCTGCGCACCTCCGCCGCGCTGGAGAAGGCCGAGGTCGCGGTCGTCCTGATCGACGCCAGCGAGACCCTGGCCGAGCAGGACACCCGGATCATCTCGATGGCCGTCGAGGCCGGGCGTGCCGTCGTCGTCGCCTACAACAAGTGGGACCAGCTCGACGAGGAGCGCCGCTACTACCTGGAGCGCGAGATCGAGCGCGACCTCGTCCAGGTGCAGTGGGCCCCGCGGGTCAACGTCTCGGCCAAGACCGGCCGGCACATGGAGAAGCTCGTCCCGGCGATCGAGACCGCGCTGGACGGCTGGGAGACCCGCATCACCACCGCGCGCCTGAACGCCTTCCTCGGCGAGCTGGTCGCCGCCCACCCGCACCCGATCCGCGGCGGCAAGCAGCCGCGCATCCTGTTCGGCACCCAGGCGGGCATCCGTCCGCCGCGCTTCGTGCTGTTCGCCTCGGGCTTCCTGGAGGCGGGGTACCGGCGCTTCATCGAGCGTCGTCTGCGGGAGGAGTTCGGCTTCGTCGGGACGCCGATCTCGATCTCGGTGCGGGTGCGGGAGAAGCGCAACAACAAGAAGAAGTAGGTCGCAGCTGCAGTCGTAGCTGTAGCTGTACGAGCTGGAGGGCTCCGTCACCGGTGGTGGCGGGGCCCTCGGGCGTTTCCGCTGCCGGTGGTGTGCGCCGACCGACGGTTCGGCTGCTTGCCCAGGCCGCGGTCGGGGACGTGCGGGGGCCGGGCGGGGGCCGGGCGGGGGTCGCCCGTCAGTGGTGGTCGCCGGCGCGGCCAGGGGGGAGCGAAAGCATCTGGCGGTGGCGGCCGCCGGTCGGGGCGGGGGCCGTGGCGAGGCCGGTGGCCGTGCCCAGCAGCGGGGACGGGGCCGGCGGCGGGGCGGGCACGGTGTGCTGGACCGCGCCGAGGTAGCCGGCGGCGACCCAGCCCTGGCCGTTGGTGAACTGGGGAGCCGGGGGGCCGGCCTGGCCGTTGCCGTTGCTGGTGGCGGCGGTGGCGGCCATGGCGGCCATGGGCTCGGGGTGGGGGGTCGGCTGGTGCTGGGGGTGGTGCTGGTGCTGGTGCTGGGGGTGGACGTGCGCGTGGTGCTGGGTGTGCGCGTGGTGCTGGGGGATGTGGTGCTGGGTGGGGGTGTGGTGCGACTGCGTCGGCATGAACTGGGGGAGGCCGGAGGGCTGGCCCGCGTAGGTGTGGAAGGCCTGCTGCTGCGCCGACGGGTACGGGCGCTGCTCGCCGAGCAGCGGGTGGCCGTCGCGGACCGCGAAGCCGGTGAACCTCAGGTCCTCCTCGCCCGAGCGGTCGCCGGGCAGGGCGCGGAACAGCCGTCGGTACTCGGAGTACAGCTCGTCGTAGATCGGGGTCGTCGAGTGCGGGTGCTCCGCGTCGTACGACGGGCGCATGCCCGGGATCGAGCGGGGGGCGGTGGCCGACCGTCCGGCGGGTGCGGAGACGTCGTAGCTGTACACGTAGGGGCCAACGAGTGAGAGGCGGCGGGGATGCGGGGGCGTTCGGCGTACCGGGGGGAGGGGCGGGCTCGCCGGGTGCTGCGGACGTGCCGTGCCTGCCGGGGGGGGGGGGCGGGCGGGGGGGGGGGGGGGGGGGCGCCCGGGGGGGGGCCCCCCCCCCCCCCCCCCCCGGGGGGGGGGGGGGGGGGGGGTTACGGGGGCGGCGGGGGGGGTGGGAGGCGGCGACCACCTGGCCCAGCGCGACCGCCCGCTCCAGCGCCTGGCGCAGCAGGTCCTCGCGGGGCTGGCGGCCGACCATCCCGGCCGGGACGGCGTACATGGTCACCTCGGAGAGCTGGCTGGCGGCCATCCGCCAGGCGTCGGTGACCTGGAGCGGCTGGTGGGCCTGCCACCAGCCGGTGCTGCCGCCGGCCGCGGCGGGCTGGAGGATCGCGTGCAGCTTGCCCATGGCGACCAGGACCGACCAGCCGGGCAGCTGCTCCGGGGTCTCGTCGAGGTCGGTGACCGGCTGGAAGCCCGCGTCCTGGAGCAGGTCGAGGAACTCGTCCTCGCCGGTGGTGCTGCCGGGCCGGCCGACCGGGCCGGTGGGCTCGACCACGAGGGAGGCGTGGCCGACCTTGCCGTGCAGGACGAGCCCGCAGGTGATGCCGAGGATGGCGGCCTGGCCGGGGGCGGGCGGCTGGGGGGCGGCCGGCGCGGGGAGGGCGAGGTCCGGGGAGGGCGCGGTGAGGTCCGGGGCCGGGACGGTGAGGCCGGGCGCGGCGGGCTGCGACTGGTTGATGCTGCGGACGGCGCCGACCAGCTGCTCCTCGGCGACCGGCACCACCTGGGAGGGGATGCACCGGGCGTGGGCGAAGGCCAGGACCGCCGTCTCGTCGCCGACGAACAGCACGGTGCTGGTGGGCTCCACGTGGGTGTCGCCGGGGGTGCGGCAGGAGGTGCATTCGTAGCTGTCGGGGGCGCGGTCGCCGCCGAGCAGGCGGTCGGCCTCGTCGTCGCCGATCTCGGACCGGACCTCGTCGCTGACGTCGAGCATGCGCGGCACGGGTTCTCCTCGGATGGGTGCGGGTGGGTCAAGGGCGGGCACGGGGGCGGGCCCGGGGCGGGGCACGGGGCGGGCATGGGGCGGGGCATGGGGAGGTCGCCATGCCCAACGGGCCCTTGTGTCAGGCGTCACGGGTGCCCGGTGAGGCTGACGGGAATTGCCCCGGATCCGACCGCGCCGCGTGTTCTCGTGGTCGCAATCTGTCGATGTCGGTGCCAGGACTGCCGGAATGAAACGGTGAGGTGAGTCACGCCGACTTGATGTTTGATCTAGGAATCGATGGCCAAAGCGGACATTTCGGGCAAGAATGTGTGGCCATTACCGCCGGTAACCCTTTGCTGAGCTGGGAAGACCGGTGGTGTTTTGGTTTCCCCGCCGACCGACCCCTAGCTTTCTTGGCGGCGCAACGAGCGCCACCCGGGTTCACCCCCGACGCACCGCTCCCCGGCTCCGGCCGGGCGCGGCAGGTGCCCGCCGACGCGATCGCTCGAACAGGTCGCCGGCGAGCGGCTGGGTGGCCAGGGCGGCAGAGGCACGTCCGACACGTGCACGGCCGTCCGACGGACGCGGCAAGCGAAACGCGACCCTCCCCAGGGTCTGGTTCCGCATGCCCGCCCGGGGCTGTCGAGAGGAACCCCATGACCTTCCGTAACGAGAACGCCGCTGCCACCACCACCGCCGCCACCAAGCGCAACCGCGTTCGGATGGCCGTCGTGGCGGGCGCCGCTGTCGCGGCCCTGCCGGTGGCCGGCCTCGTCACGGCCACCTCGGCCTCCGCCGCCCCCGTCTCCACCTGGGACTCCGTCGCCCAGTGCGAGAGCGGCGGCAACTGGGCCATCAACACCGGCAACGGTTTCTACGGCGGTCTGCAGTTCACCTCCAGCACCTGGGCCGCCTTCGGCGGCACCGCCTACGCCGCGCAGGCCAACCAGGCCACCAAGGCGCAGCAGATCTCCGTCGCCGAGAAGGTCCTCGCCTCGCAGGGCCCCGGCGCCTGGCCGGTGTGCTCCGTCAAGGCGGGCCTCACCAAGGGCGGCGCCCCGGCCGCCGTCGACACCTCGGCCGGCACCTCCGCCGCCAAGCCGGCGCAGACCCCCGCGCCGAAGACGGCCACCCCGAAGGCCGCGGCCGCGCCGAAGGCCGACGTGGCCCCGAAGGCCGCCGCGCCCAAGGCCGACGCCGCGCCGAAGACCGACGTCCCGTCGAAGAAGGACGCCGCGAAGTCCTCGAACGGTGCCAAGTCCTGGAACACCTCCAACGACGCCAAGCCGGCCAAGGGCAACTACACCGTCAAGTCCGGTGACACCCTGAGCTCCATCGCCGCCGCGCAGGGCCTGGACTGGCACGACCTGTACAAGAACAACGCCAAGGTCGTCGGTGGCAACCCCGACCTGATCTTCCCGGGTCAGACCCTGAGCATCTGAGGCCCTGAAGCTTGCTGAGCTGACCTCTGGTCGCCTCCGGTCGTCTCTGGGTGCTCGGTTGTTCGTCACGGCCGCTCCTCCGCCACGCGGGGGAGCGGCCGTCGGCGTTCCCGGCGTGGCGGGGTGGGGTGAGGTCCGGGCTCCCTAGGGTCGGCTGCTGTGCCGCATTCGTCTGACGTGTCGTGCGGGGGTGCCGTGTCGTGCGGGGTCGAGGTCCGGTGCGGGTGCGGGTGCGGGTGCGGACGGGGGCCGGGGCCGGGGCAGGGGTGGCCGGGGCGGTGTGATGGTCGGACAGCCCGGGCCGTGATCCGGGCGGGCGCCGCCGTGGCGGTGGTGCTGGCCGTGGTCGCGGGCGACGTACGGGCCGGTGCGGCGACGCGGGTCGCGGACCTCGTCTGGGACGAGCTCGCCGACTGCGAGAGCGGCGGCGACTGGCACGCGGACACTGGCAACGGCTTCTACGGAGGTCTGCAGATCCGGCCGACCACCTGGGCGGAGGCGGGCGGGCTGCGCCTCGCCGACCGGCCCGACCACGGGAGCCGGCGGGAGCAGACCACCGTCGGGGAGGAGATCCTGCGGCAGCAGGGGTGGGAGGCGTGGCCGACCTGTGCGCGGGAGCTGGGGATGATCGGGCCTGGGCCGGGGGCGGGTCCGACATCGGGGCCGGGGTCGGGGTCGGAGCCGGAGCTGGAGCCGTCGTCGGAGCCGGAGCCGGAGCCGGAGCCGTAGTCGGAGTCCGGTGGCCGGGGAGCGGCTCGTGCCGGGGTGGGGGCTGCGGGAGGATGGTGGGGTGATCCAGGGTGAGCTGTTCGGGGAGCCGTCCGGCGAGCAGGCTGTCAGAGAGCGGTCCGAACCGGCTCCCGGCGCCGTGCTGCTGCCCGGCTGGCTGGACCGTGCCGCGCAGCAGCGGCTGGTCGCGGCCTGTCGGGAGTGGGCCCGCCCGCCGGCCGGGCTGCACAGCGTGCGGATGCCCACCGGCGGGCTCATGTCGGTGCGGATGGTGAGCCTCGGCTGGCACTGGTACCCCTACGGGTACGCGCGGACCGCCGAGGACGGCACCCCCGTCAAGCCGTTCCCGCCCCTGCTGGGGGACCTCGCCCGGCGGGCGGTGGCGGACGCGTACGGCGGAGCGGTCGGCGGGATCGCGGGCGCGGCGGACTACGAGCCCGACACCGCGATCGTCAACCACTACCCCCACGGCGCGAAGATGGGCCTCCACCAGGACCGCGACGAGCGCGCGGATGCGCCGGTGGTCTCGCTCTCGCTCGGCGACACCTGTGTCTTCCGGCTCGGCAACACGGAGACCCGGACCAGGCCGTGGACGGACCTGGAGCTGCGCAGCGGGGACCTGCTGGTGTTCGGCGGGCCGGCCCGGTTCGCGTACCACGGGGTGGTGCGGACGCTGCCGGGGACGGCGGATCCGGGCTCGGGGCTGGAGCTGGCCGGGCGGCTGAACATCACGGTGCGGCAGTCGGGGCTGGCGACGTAGCCCGGGCGGTTCGCTTACTCGTTCGAGTGAATCGGTGGGTGGGGGTCGGTGAGCGGGAATGCCCCGGGTCGCCGGACAATTCGAGTGAGCTGGAGAACCGAACACCATTACGAGAGGGAGCGCGCGCATGGGTACCCCCGTCGACGACCTCGTCGATCTGCTCGACCTGGAGCAGATCGAACTGAACATCTTCCGCGGGCGCAGCCCCGAGGAGGCCCTGCAGCGCACCTTCGGCGGTCAGGTCGCCGGGCAGGCACTGGTCGCGGCGGGGCGCACGATCGACGACGCGCGCCCCGTCCACTCGCTGCACGCGTACTTCCTGCGCCCCGGGGTGCCCGGCGTGCCGATCGTGTACCAGGTCGACCGGATCCGCGACGGCCGCTCGTTCAGCACCCGCCGGGTGCTCGCCATCCAGGGCGGCCGGTCGATCTTCTCGCTCACCGCCGACTTCCACAGACCGGAGGAGGGCAGCATCGAGCACCAGTACCCGATGCCGGAGGTCCCGGCCCCCGAAGGCCTGCCCAGCGCCCTGGACGAGGTCGGCTCCCGGCTCGGCGAGCTCCCCCCGTTCATCAGCCGTCGCCAGCCCTTCGACATCCGCTACGTCGAGCGGCTGCGCTGGAACAAGGAGGACCTGGTCGACGTCGAGGCGCGCAGCGGTGTGTGGCTGCGCACCAACGGCCCGCTGCCGGACGATCCGCTGATCCACGTCTGCGCCCTCACCTACGCCAGCGACATGACGCTGCTGGACGCCGTCCGAGCCCCCGTCGAGCCGCTCTGGGGCACCCGGCACTTCGACATGGCCTCGCTCGACCACGCGATGTGGTTCCACCGGCCGTTCCGGACCGACGACTGGCTGCTCTACCAGCAGGAGTCCCCGATCGCCCACGGCGCGCGCGGCCTGGCCCGCGGGCAGATCTACGACCGGAGCGGGCAGCTGGTGGTGTCGGTGGTGCAGGAGGGGCTGTTCCGGCCGTTGAAGGGCTGACCGCTGGTGGCGGTGGCGCTCGTCGTGGCGGTGGCGCTTGTCGTGGCGGTGGTGGTGACGGTCGTCGGAGGACCGGGCTCCCGGCCGCCCTCTGTTGCCGCGGCATTGCAGTCTCCTTACGGGTCCGGCGGCTTGCCGGAAGCCGGGAATGATCCGCACCGGCGGGCGGTGTTGTTCAGGATGACCGATACGGACGGCCCGAACAGCGGGCCGTCCGCGGACCGGACCGGGAGGGTTGACCGATGACGGCGACGGCCGCGGAGGACTGGAAGCACTGGAGTGACGGGCGGGCGGCGTCGGTGAGCGCGCTGCACGGCCAGCTCGCACTCACCGGCACGCACTGGCTGGAGCCCGAGCCGGCCGAGGTCCCGGGCCTGCCCGGCCTCTGGTGGGCCGACACCGAGGGCGTCCGGGTACGGGCCGCCGCCGGCGACGGCATCACCGTCGACGGCGCCGACGGGCCGATCGACGGCGAGGTACTGCTCCGCCCGGACACCGACCCGGCCGCCGGCACTGCCACCCTGGGCGACCTGCTGCTCGTCCCGATCGAGCGGGAGGGCGAGCTCGCCCTGCGGGTCTTCGACCCGGCCGCGCCGACCCGCACCGGCTTCGCGGGCATCGCCGCCTACCCGTACGCGCCCGAGTGGGCCGTCCCCGCCGTCTACACCCCGTTCGAGGAGGAGGGGCAGTCGGTGCTCGTCCCGAACGCGGACGGCAAGGACCGGCCGCTGGCGGTCACCGGGCGGATCGAGTTCACCGTCGCCGGCGAGCACCGCACCCTGACCGTCGGCCGCTCGGGCCGCAACCTCACCGGCGTCATCGCCGACGCCACCAGCGGCATCGACACCTACCGCTTCCGCTTCATCACCCTGCCGGCGCCGGACGACGAGGGCCGGACGGTCCTCGACCTCAACCGGGCCTACCTGCCGCCCTGCGCCTTCGCCGACCACTTCATCTGCCCGTTCCCGCCGCCGGGCAACCGGCTGGACTTCGCGGTGGAGGCGGGGGAGAAGCAGGTGCTCACCAGGTAGTGCGGGCGGGCGTACAGGGGGCCCCGGTGTCGGCTGCGGTGGAGGCCGGGGCAACCATGGACTGTTGTGACCGCCAACCAACCCCCTGATACCCCGACCGCCGCCGCCCCTGCCGCCGACGCCGTTCCTGCCGACGCCGCTCCTGCTGCCACGGCTGCTCCTGCCACCACCGCTGCTCCGGCCGTACCGGTGCAGGTGCCCTGGTACCGGCGGGCCTTCGCCGACCTCAGCCCCCTGCGCGAGAACGCCGACTACCGCCGGGTCTGGTCCGGGCAGGCCGTGTCCTCCATAGGCCAGCAGATGACCGCGGTGGCCGTCTCCGTCCAGGTCTACGACCTGACCGGCTCCGCCTTCGCCACCGGCCTGGTGGGCCTGTTCTCGCTCGTCCCGCTGGTCGCCTTCGGCCTGTACGGCGGCGCGATCGCCGACACCGTCGACCGCCGCAAGCTGGGCCTGATCGGCTCGGCCGGCCTGGCCGTGGTCTCCGCCCTGCTCGCCGCCCAGGCCCTGGCGGGCTTCCATCTGGTGGCCTTCCTCTACGCCGCCGTCGCCCTCCAGGCCGGGTTCTTCGCGATCAGCTCGCCCGCCCGCTCGGCGATGATCCCCCGGCTCGTCCCCGCCCACCAGCTCCCGGCCGCGAACGCGCTGAACACCGTCAGCATGAACCTCGGCCTCACCGTCGGCCCGATGCTCGGCGGCGTCCTGATCGGCGCCTTCGGCGCCCAGGCCGCCTACCTCGTCGACACCGTCGCCTTCGCCGGCACCCTATACGCCGTGTGGCGCCTGCCCGCCATGCGGCCGGAGGGCGAGCGCAAGGGCCGCGCCTCCGTCCTCGACGGCCTGCGCTTCCTGCGCGATCAGCCCAACCTGCGCACCAGCTTCCTCGCCGACCTCGCCGCGATGATCTTCGGCATGCCCCGGGCCCTCTTCCCGGCGATCGCCGTCACCTTCTACGCCGGCGACGCCCGCACCGTCGGCCTGCTCGTCTCCGCCCCGGCCGTCGGCGCCCTGATCGGCGCCCTCTTCTCCGGCTGGGTCGGCCGGGTCCACCGCCAGGGCGTCGCGATCCTCGCCGCCGTCTCCGCCTGGGGCCTCGCCATCGCCGCCTTCGGCGCCCTCCACAACCTCTGGCTCGGCCTCCTCCTGCTCGCCGTGGCCGGCTGCGCGGACACCGTCAGCATGATCTTCCGCAACACGATGATGCAGGTCGCCGCCCCCGACGAGATGCGCGGCCGCCTCCAGGGCATCTTCATCGTCGTCGTGGCCGGCGGCCCCCGCCTCGGCGACTTCGAATCCGGCGCCGTCTCCGCCCTCACCAACCCCGCCACCTCCGTCATCACCGGCGGCCTCGCCTGCGTCGCCTGCGTCCTCCTCCTCGCCGCCCGCCGCCCCGCCTTCCTCACCTACGACGCCCGCCGCCCCACCCCCTGACCCCCTCCCCGCCCCACCCCCGAAACCTGGCAGCGAGCACCCCCCGACGTGCTGTATTGTTTTCCACGTCGCCGGGACAACAACCGGAGACAAGGTCGAGAAGCCGACCGGCAAGGCCCCCCAGGCCCCACCGCAAGGCACCGAGACCACGGGACGTGGCGCAGCTTGGTAGCGCACTTGACTGGGGGTCAAGGGGTCGCAGGTTCAAATCCTGTCGTCCCGACAGTGATGTCGGAGCCCCGCTGACTGGACGGAAGTCCAGGTCGGCGGGGCTTTTGCCGTTCCGGTGTGCTGGAGGTCGTGGCGGCGCAGGTGTTCGAAGCCCAGCGTGACCACTGCTTCGTTCCAGTGCGTCGCGTTCGGCAGGGCGGCGGTGGTGATCCGTCCGCCCGCGGTCCGGTGAACGGGCGCGGCATCGGGGTGGGAGTGTGAGGAACCCGGGCGCCATAGACGTGGGCGGGGGGGGGCCCCCCCGGGGGCCCCCCCCCCCGGGGCCCCGGGGGGGGGGGGGGGGGGGCCCCCCCATGTGGGGGGGTGTGTTTCGGCGGTGAA
>NZ_JBHYGR010000175.1:0-10113 GCF_042738155.1 Kitasatospora sp. NPDC059088
GGCGCCGCCCGCCCCCCGGCGGGGGGCGGGCGCCCCCCCCCCCCCGCGACGGGGTCAGGCGGAGATGCCGGCGGCGGCGCCGAGGTCCCGCTTGATGTCGGCGAGCAGCCCGGCGGCCCGCTCCCGGGCGGCGGCCAGGTCGGCCGCGCTGCCGACCGGGAGGACGACCTCCAGGTAGCACTTGAGCTTGGGCTCGGTGCCGGAGGGGCGGACCACGATCCGGGCCGAGCGCACGGTCTCGCCGGCCAGGTAGTAGCGCAGGCCGTCGGTGGGCGGCAGCTCGGCGGAGCCGGCCGAGAGGTCGTCGGCGCGGGTGACGGTCAGTCCGGCCAGGACGGTCGGCGGCTGCTCGCGCAGCCGGCGCATGGCGTCGGCGATCAGCGAGAGGTCCTGCACCCGGACGGACAGCTGGTCGGTGGCGTGCAGGCCGTGCTCCAGCGCCAGGTCGTCCAGCAGGTCGGTCAGCGTGCGGCCGGACCGCTTGAGCGTCGCGGCCAGCTCGGCGACCAGCAGGGCGGCGGTGATGCCGTCCTTGTCCCGGACGCCCTGCGGGTCGACGCAGTAGCCGAGCGCCTCCTCGTAGCCGTAGCGCAGGCCCTCGGCACGGGAGATCCACTTGAAGCCGGTCAGCGTCTCGGCGTAGCCCAGGCCGGCGGCCTCGGCGATCCGGCCGAGCAGGGTGGCGGAGACGATGGTGGTGGCGAAGGTGCCCTCGGCCTTCTTCGCGACCAGCGCGGAGCCCAGCAGCGCGCCGACCTCGTCGCCGCGCAGCATCCGCCAGCCGGAGGTGCCGTTGCCGCTGCCCACGGCGTTGCCGTTGACCGGGACGGCCACCGCGCAGCGGTCGGCGTCCGGGTCGTTGGCGATCACGATGTCCGGGCCGACCGCGGCGGCGGTGCGGAAGGCGAGGTCCATCGCCCCCGGCTCCTCCGGGTTGGGGAAGGCCACGGTCGGGAAGTCCGGGTCGGGCTCGGCCTGCTCGGCGACCACGGTCGGCGCGGGGAAGCCGGCCCGGCGGAAGGCGGCGACCAGGGTGTCGCGGCCGACGCCGTGCATCGGGGTGTAGACCACGTCCAGCTCGCGCGGGCTGTGCTCGTCGACGATCGAGACGGCCCGGGTCAGGTAGGCGTCGACGACGTCCTCGCCGAGCACCTCCCAGCCCTCCCCGGCGCGCGGGACGTCGTCCAGCGAGCCGATCGCGTCGATCTCGGCGGCGATCCCGGCGTCGGCCGGCGGGACGATCTGCGAGCCGTCGCCCAGGTAGACCTTGTAGCCGTTGTCCTGCGGCGGGTTGTGGCTGGCGGTGACGGTCACGCCGGCGGCCGCGCCCAGGTGGCGGACGGCGAAGGCGAGCACCGGGGTCGGCAGCGGGCGCGGCAGCAGCGCGGCGCGCAGACCGGCGCCGACCACCACGGCGGCGGTGTCCCGGGCGAAGTCGTACGACTTGTGCCGGGCGTCGTAGCCGATCACCACGAGGTCGCCGAGGCCCTGCTGCTTCACGTACGCGACCAGGCCGGCGGCGGCCCGGATCACCACGGCGCGGTTCATCCGCATCGGGCCGGCGCCGAGCTCGCCGCGCAGCCCGGCGGTGCCGAACTGGAGGCGGTCGGAGAAGCGCTCGGCGAGCTCGGCCCAGGCGAGCGTGTTGTCCTCCTGGGCCTCCGCGCCCTCGGCCCGGGCGAGCAGGGCGGCGAGCTCCTCGCGGGTCTGCGGGTCGGGGTCCTCGGCCAGCCAGGTGCGGGCCCGGGCGAGGAGGTCGGTGGTAGGTGCCTGCGTCATGTTCTTGCCTGCTCCATCGGGAAGTGCGTCGGGTGACGGCCGGAGGGTTCCACGCAAAGGGGAGTAGAAGAGGTGTGCACATGCGGACGGGGCCCCCGGGATGGCGTGATCAGCGGATCACGCCGCCCGTGGGCCCCGTCGTTCATGATTCTGCGCCCGGCAGGCGTCAGATCCGCTCCAGGACCTTCGCCAGCAGCTCGCCCATGCGCTCGGCCGAGGCCTTGCCGGCCTCCAGGACCTCTTCGTGGTTGAGCGGCTCGCCGGTGATGCCGGCGGCCAGGTTGGTGACCAGGGAGATGCCGAGCACCTCGGAGCCGGCCTCGCGGGCGGCGATGGCCTCCAGCGTGGTGGACATGCCGACCAGCTCGCCGCCGATCACCCGGGCCATGTTGACCTCGGCCGGGGTCTCGTAGTGCGGGCCGCGGAACTGGACGTAGACGGCCTCGTCCAGGCTCGGGTCGACCTCGTGGCACAGGGCGCGCAGGCGCTTGGAGTACAGGTCGGTGAGGTCGACGAAGTTGGCGCCGACGATCGGGGAGTCCGCGGTCAGGTTGATGTGGTCGCTGATCAGGACCGGCTGACCCGGGGTCCAGCCCTGGCGCAGACCGCCACAGCCGTTGGTCAGCACGATGATCCCGCAGCCGGCCGCGGCGGCGGTGCGCACGCCGTGGACGACGGTGGCGACGCCGTGGCCCTCGTAGTAGTGGTTGCGGCCCAGGAAGATCAGGGCGCGCTTGTCGCCGATCTTCACCGAGCGGATCTTGCCGGCGTGGCCGGCCACGGCGGGGGCGGGGAAGCCCGGGAGGTCGGTGACCGGGAACTCGGCCACGGTCTCGCCCAGGGCGTCGGCGGCCGGCACCCAGCCGGAGCCCATCACCAGGGCGACGTCGTGCCGCTCGGCACCGGTCAGCTCGCGCAGGCGCTCGGCGGCGGCCTGGGCGGCGGCGTAGGGGTCGGCGGAGACGACCGACTGAGGAGAAGCGTTCACGGGTCCGAGGATAGACGGCTTTCGGCTACGCGCGTAGAAATTCGCCCGCGGCATGCCGGATCGTTACCCGGTTGGCCCGAAAACACAGCTCGGTGGCGCTTTCGGGTGACCGGGTTCGTCGATTCGTACGGAAAGAGGACCGGCGGTCAGCACGGCCGCCGGCGCAGCTCCATCACGTAGTCGTGCGGGGCCCCGGCGCTCTCCGCGGCGTCGGCGATCAGACCGAGGTAGCGGGCCGCGGGCAGGCCGCCCTCGTAGTCGTTGAGCACGTACGTCCAGACCGGGATGTCGCCGTCCAGGGTCTGCGCCCGCAGCTTGATCTTGCGGTAGATGCCGAGCTGGACGCCCTCCCAGCGGTCCAGGCCCTCCTCGTCCATCGGCGCGATGTCGTAGAGGGAGACGAAGACCTGGTCCTTCTCGTCCTCCACGACGGTGGCCAGCGAGCCCTCCCAGCCGAGCTGCTCGCCGCCGAAGGTGAGCCGCCAGCCGTCCAGCCACCCCGTGCCGCGCAGCGGGGAGTGCGGGGCTCGGCGGGTCATCTGCCGGGCATCGAGGTTGGTGGCATACGCGGCGTAAAGGGGCATGGGTGCAGCGTAGCCCGGTCGGCCCACGGGGCGGGGCGAGTGGATGAAGAGATCGAGCGCGGACCCCCTTGTGGCGCCGCTCCCGGCGTGCGGGACAATGGGGTACGTGACTCGGATCGTGATCATCGGTGGCGGACCCGGCGGCTACGAGGCGGCCCTGGTGGCCTCTCAGCTCGGCGCGGAGGTGACCGTCGTCGACCGCGACGGTCTGGGCGGATCGGCGGTGCTCACGGACTGCGTGCCGTCGAAGACCCTGATCGCGACCGCGGAGGTGATGACCACCTTCGACAGCTCGTACGAGGAGCTGGGCATCACCGTCGACCAGGGCGCCGCCGAGGGGCGGGAGTCCAAGGTCATCGGCGTCGACCTGGGCAAGGTCAACCGCCGTGTGAAGCGCCTGGCGATCGCGCAGTCCCACGACATCACCCAGTCCGTCACCCGCGCCGGGGTCACCGTGCTGCGCGGGCGCGGCCGGCTCGGCGCCGGCGGGCAGGCCGTGGACGGCTCCCGCGAGGTGCTGGTGGACGGCCCCGACGGCAGCGTGCAGTCGCTGCGCGCCGACGCGGTGCTGATCGCCACCGGCGCCCACCCGCGCGAGGTGCCGGACGCCGAGCCGGACGGCGAGCGGATCCTCACCTGGACCCAGGTGTACGACCTGGAGGAGCTGCCCCGCGAGCTGATCGTGGTCGGTTCCGGTGTGACCGGTGCCGAGTTCGCCGGCGCGTACCAGGCGCTCGGCTCGAAGGTCACCCTGGTGTCCAGCCGCGACCGGGTGCTGCCGGGCGAGGACCCGGACGCCGCCGAGGTGCTGGAGGAGGTCTTCCGCCGCCGCGGCATGAACGTGATGAGCCGTTCGCGCGCCGAGAGCGCCAAGCGGATCGGCGACCGGGTCGAGGTGACCCTCTCCGACGGCAAGGTGATCGAGGGCACCCACTGCCTGATGGCGGTCGGCTCGATCCCCAACACGGCCGAGATGGGCCTGGAGGAGGCCGGGGTCAAGCTCAACGACTGGGGCCAGATCCAGGTCGACCGGGTCTCCCGCACCAGCGCCCCGGGCGTGTACGCGGCCGGCGACTGCACCGGCGTCTTCATGCTCGCCTCGGTGGCGGCCATGCAGGGCCGGATCGCGATGTACCACGCGCTGGGCGACGCGGTGCAGCCGTTGAACCTCAAGACCGTGGCCTCCAACGTCTTCACCGACCCGGAGATCGCCACCGTCGGCTACACCGCCGCCGACGTGGAGTGCGGGAAGATGGACGCCGTCGTGGTCAAGCTGCCGCTGCGCGGCAACCCGCGGGCGAAGATGCAGGGCATCCGGGACGGCTTCGTGAAGCTGTTCTGCCGCCCGGGCACCGGCATCGTGGTCGGCGGCGTCGTGGTCGCCCCGCGGGCCAGCGAGCTGATCCACCCGATCGCGCTCGCGGTGGACGCCAATCTGACGGTCGAACAGGTGGCCAGCGCCTTCACCGTCTACCCGTCGGTCTCCGGCTCGACCGCCGAGGCCGCCCGGCAGCTGCACGTCCGGAAGCGGGCCGGCGGCGAATCCTGAGCTCAAGGCGCACAGTTGGGGCGGCTGCCGGTCGGCGGCCGCCCTTCGCGCAGGCATGATCGTCACCCGGACGGCGGGCGCAGTTCCGGGTTGTTGACGGCGCGTATTGTACGGTCACGCGCCGCTCTTGCGTGAGCAATTCCCGCTACCAGCTGCAAACGCCTGAAAGCAGACGGTCACGCAGGTTACCGTCGGTTCTGTGTTTGCAGCAGAACGTCGCCAGTTGATCCTCGAAATGGTGCGCGCCAACGGAGCGGTCTCGCTCCGGGAGTTGGCCCGCGTCGTCCAGACCTCCGAAGTGACCGTGCGCCGTGACGTGCGGGCGCTGGAGGCAGAAGGGCTCCTCGACCGCCGGCACGGCGGCGCGGTGCTCCCCGGCGGCTTCAGCCGCGAACCCGGATACCCGCAGAAGACCCACCTGTCCGCGGCGGAGAAGAGCGCCATCGCGGACCTCGCCGCCGGGCTGGTGGAGGAGGGCGACGCGGTGGTGGTCGGCGCCGGCACCACCACCCAGGAGCTGGCCCGCCGGCTGGCCCGGGTGCCCGGGCTGACGGTGGTCACCAACTCGCTGCTGGTCGCCCAGGCGCTGGCGCACGCCAACCGGGTCGAGGTGGTGATGACCGGCGGGACCTTGCGCGGCTCCAACTACGCCCTGGTGGGCAGCGGCGCCGAGCAGTCCCTGCAGGGGCTGCGGGTCACCAAGGCCTTCATCTCCGGCAGCGGGCTGACCGCCGAGCGGGGGCTGTCGACCGCGAACATGCTGTCCGCGAGCGTGGACCGGGCCATGGTGCTGGCGGCCGCCGAGGTCATCGTCCTCGCCGACCACACCAAGCTCGGCGCGGCCGGCATGTTCCAGACCGTCTCCACCGAGACCATCACCCGGCTGGTCACCGACGAGCAGGCCACCGCCGACGACGCCTGCGCCCGCGAACTGGACGCGCTCGCCGACTGCGGGGTGCAGATCGACCTGGCTCCGCTCGGGGCCGCGCCGAGCGGCGACGCCCCCGTGCACGGCACCGGCAGCGGCCCGGTCCACCAGACCCAGCCGGGCCCGCTGGGCCGCCGTCCGGTCCCGCCGCCCGGCGGCGCCCCGCTGCCCGGCCAGCGCCGCCCCGGGGCGCACGGCGGCGGCCCGGTCGGCCCCGGCGGGCTGCCGGTCCGGCTGGCCGAGATGGGCCTGCCGCGCGGGCGCTGAGCCCGGCCGTGCCGTCGCGCGGGCCTACCGCCCCGAGCCGAAGGGGCGCGCCGGTGCCGAAAGCGAGGAGCGACAAGCGAGGCACGAGCGCCGGAGCGACGACCGTCGGCACCGGGTCGGAGCGCCCCGGAGGCGAGTGGGCGAGTAAACGCGACCGGTCCGCACCCCCGAAGGGAGTACGGACCGGTCGAAGACTGACGAACCCGTCGTCAGTCCTTGATCTCGCAGAGCGCGGCGCCGCTGCTGACGCTCGCGCCGACCTCGGCCTTGAGGCCGACCACGGTGCCCGCCTTGTGGGCGTTCAGCGGCTGCTCCATCTTCATCGCCTCCAGGACCACGATCAGCTCGCCCTCGGCGACGACCTGGCCCTCCTCGACGGCGACCTTGACGATGGTGCCCTGCATCGGCGAGGCCAGGGTGTCACCGCTGACGGACGAGCCGGCCTTCTTGGCGCCCACCCGGCGCTTGGCCTTGGCGGCACCGGTCGCACCGGCGGCCGGGGCCGCCGCGACGCCCAGCGAGGACGGCAGCGAGACCTCGATCCGCTTGCCGCCGACCTCGACGACCACGGTCTCCCGGGTCTCCGCCTCCTCGCCCTCGCCGGCGCCGCCGGTGAAGGCCGGGATGGTGTTCTCGAACTCGGTCTCGATCCAGCGGGTGTAGATCGTGAACGGGCCCTCGCCGCCGTGCACCTCCGGCGCGAACGCCGGGTCGGTGACGACCGCCTGGTGGAACGGGATGGCGGTGGCCATGCCCTCGACCTTGAACTCGTTCAGCGCGCGCCTGGCCCGCTCCAGGGCCTGCTTGCGGTCCCGGCCGGAGACGACCAGCTTGGCCAGCAGCGAGTCCCAGGCCGGGCCGATGACCGAGCCGGACTCCACGCCGGAGTCCAGGCGCACGCCCGGGCCGGACGGCGGGGCGAACAGCGTCACGGTGCCGGGCGCGGGCAGGAAGTTGCGGCCCGGGTCCTCGCCGTTGATGCGGAACTCGAAGGAGTGACCGCGCACCTCCGGGTCGCCGTAGCCGAGCTCCTCGCCGTCGGCGATCCGGAACATCTCGCGGACCAGGTCGATCCCGGTGACCTCCTCGGTGACCGGGTGCTCCACCTGCAGACGGGTGTTGACCTCCAGGAAGGAGATCGTGCCGTCCAGCGCGACCAGGAACTCGCAGGTCCCGGCGCCCTCGTAGCCGGCCTCCTTGAGGATGGCCTTGGAGGCGCGGTACAGCTCGGCGTTCTGGGCCTCGGTCAGGAACGGCGCGGGCGCCTCCTCGACCAGCTTCTGGTGCCGGCGCTGCAGCGAGCAGTCACGGGTGGAGACGACCACCACGTTGCCGTGCTTGTCCGCGAGGCACTGGGTCTCCACGTGCCGCGGGTTGTCCAGGTAGCGCTCCACGAAGCACTCGCCGCGACCGAAGGCGGCGACCGCCTCGCGCACCGCGGACTCGTACAGCTCCGGGATCTCCTCCAGGTTGCGGGCGACCTTGAGGCCGCGGCCGCCGCCGCCGAAGGCCGCCTTGATGGCGACCGGCAGGCCGTGCTCCCGGGCGAACGCGACGACCTCGTCGGCACCCGAGACCGGGTCCGGAGTGCCGGCCACCAGCGGGGCGCCGGCGCGCTGGGCGACGTGACGGGCGGTGACCTTGTCACCGAGGTCGCGGATGGCCTGCGGCGGCGGGCCGATCCAGGTCAGGCCCGCGTCGAGGACGGCCTGGGCGAACTCGGCGTTCTCCGACAGGAACCCGTAGCCGGGGTGGACGGCGTCGGCGCCGGAGTCCTCGGCGGCCTTGAGGACCTTGGCGATGTCCAGGTAACTGGTGCCGGGGGTGTCACCGCCCAGCGCGTAAGCCTCGTCGGCCGCGCGGACGTGCAGCGCATCCCGGTCCGGCTCGGCGTAGACGGCGACGCTGGCGATACCGGCGTCCGAGCAGGCCCTGGCGACGCGGACGGCGATTTCCCCGCGGTTGGCGATGAGCACCTTGCGCACTGTGGCTCCCTTCTTGAACCTCGATGAGTTTATGGATTCCTGGGCGGTACCGGCGAGTAGCCCCGGGTTGTGAACTATCCCACACGCTCGGTGATGGGATTCCCCGCCGCCGGGACGGGGTTGAGAACGACTGCGCAGGTGGTGGCAGGTGTGCTCGCGCGGGGGTGGTCGACGGTGGGTGACCGTGGGGCGGCGTGGCGGGTCGGTGGGATGGGACACACCTTCCGCGGCCCGCTCATGCCGCGGTGCTTCCGGCCGGTGCCGCGGCGGTGGGGCGACGGAGCGCCTCGGCCGTCACGTCGGCGACCGGCTCGACCATGTCCGGCCCGTACGCGTCCGGGTTGACCACCCGCAGGACGAGGGCGAAGGTGCCGTTCCGGCCGTGCTCGCGGGCCAGTTCGCGGTGGTGCGCGACCAGGTAGCGCACGCCCGCCTGGTTGGCCGTGCCGGTCTGGCCGGAGATCAGGAACACCGGGCGGCCGCCCTCCGGGGTGGCGATCCGGGCCAGTAGGACGTGGGTCCGGTCGGCTTCGACGGTGAAGTCCCGGTCGCCGACCACGATCACGTTGCTGCCCGGGCCCGGACCGGAGGTGACCAGCACGCCCGGCAGGCCCCAGGCCAGGTGGGCGGCCATCCGCTCGT
This sequence comes from Kitasatospora sp. NPDC059088, assembly GCF_042738155.1. Taxonomy (NCBI): domain Bacteria; kingdom Bacillati; phylum Actinomycetota; class Actinomycetes; order Kitasatosporales; family Streptomycetaceae; genus Kitasatospora; species Kitasatospora sp. NPDC059088. The sequence goes on from NZ_JBHYGR010000175.1 coordinate 8,723, forward strand.
TGCTGACCGGACCGCCCAGGCACAGCTCGGTCTTGGCGCCCAGGCCGCGGTGCGCGGCGTCGTGGGCGACCAGTTCGGGCCGGGCGCCGCACTCCTCGACCAGCCCGGCCAGCCACATCAGGGCGTAGGCGTCCCGGCGGGTCACGGTGTTGGCGTGCGAGCCCGTCCCGACGCTGCGGGGCACCACGATCAGGCAGTCGCTGCCGGACGGGAGCCCGAAGAACTCCCGTACCCGCTCGACCTTCCGGCGCCGCCGCAGGGCCTGGGCCAGCCAGCCGAGCCCGGCGCTGATGGCGCTGGCCACCAGGCCGAGCACCACGTTGAGCACGTTGTCGGTCATCGCCCGCGTTCCCCTCCCCGTTCGGACGCCGGTCAGCTTAGAGGCACAAGCAGGCGGACTGGCAGGTCAGTTGGCCCACAGATCGGTGATGCGGACGTCCAGGTCGGCGAGCAGCCGGCGCAGCAGCGGCAGGGACAGGCCGATGACGTTGCCCGGGTCGCCGTCGATGCCGTCGACGAACGGCGCCGAGCGGCCGTCCAGGGTGAACGCCCCGGCCACGTGCAGCGGTTCGCCGGAGGCGACGTAGGCGGCCACCTCCGCGTCGTCCGGGGTGCCGAAGCGGACGGTGGTGGAGGCGGTCGCCGAGGACTGCCGGCCGGTCGCGGTGTCGATCACGCAGTGGCCGGTGCGCAGCACCCCGGCGCGGCCGCGCATGGACTGCCAGCGGGCCAGCGCCTCGGTGGCGTCGGCCGGCTTGCCGAGGGCCAGGCCGTCCAGTTCCAGGACGGAGTCGCAGCCGATCACCAGCTCGCCGCCGGTCAGTTCGGCGGCGACGGCCTTCGCCTTGGCCTCGGCCAGGACGAGGGCGAGCTCGCCGGGGGTGGCGGCGGTGATCGCGTCCTCGTCGACGCCGCTGACCACCACGCGCGGGTCGAGCCCCGCCTGGCGCAGCAGCCCGAGGCGGGCGGGGGAGGCGGAAGCGAGGACGAGGGAGCGCTGGTCGGTCATGCCCACCAGGGTAGGGGGTGGGTGGTTGAGCCGTTCTGGTGAACGACTCAGGTGAAGTACCGGCTGACCATGATCAGGACGGCGCCCACCAGCACGATCGCGGCGAGCACCTTGCCGGCCCGCTGCATCCGCTCCTGCATGCGACGGGCCTCGGGCGAGGGCCCGTCCTCGGGGTCTGACCAGAGCACCCGTCCAGAGTGCGGTGCGGGTGGGCCCGGCCGCCTGAGTATCCGTACTCAGGTTTCGGGCAAAGCGGGCGAGCGACCGGGCGAGTCGGGGGGGGGGGGGGGGGGCCGCCCGGGCACTCCGTCCACCGAGCGCGCTAAAGGCGCCCCTCCTCTCCCCCCCCGCCCCTCGCTCCCCCGCGCGGCGCCACGGCCCG
>NZ_JBHYGR010000175.1:10123-16693 GCF_042738155.1 Kitasatospora sp. NPDC059088
TTTTTATGCTAATAGTGTTTTGGTGATGTGGGGGCGCGCTAGGTGGGGTTGGTGGGAGCTGTTTTGCGGTCCGGCGTACTTCCGGCTCCGCGTGGTCAACTCAGTGCGCCCAGCCCGAGGTCCGCCAGGCGTTGACGCCCGGGTGGACGGCGGGGCGGAGCAGCCGGGAGCGGTCGTTCCAGGGGGAGGCCGGGCCGACACCGGCCAGGCGCGCCGCCTCCGCGGCGGCCTGCGCGGCGGCGGCCCGGGCCTGGACCACCGCCAGGACGGTGGCGAGCTCCTCGGGGGTCGGCTGCCCGTGCAGCACGTGGATCGGGGACATGGCTGGTTCTCTCCCGAGAGGGGTGGTGCCTACAGGGGGATGTTGCCGTGCTTCTTGGGCGGCAGCACCTCGCGCTTGCCGCGCAGCGCCCGCAGGCCCCGGACGATGTGCCGGCGGGTCTCGCTCGGGGCGATCACCGCGTCGACGTAGCCGCGCTCGGCGGCCAGGTACGGGTTCAGCAGGGTGTCCTCGTACGAGGCGATCAGCTCGGCCCGCTTCTCCTCGACGGTGCCGGTGGCCGCGGCCTCGGCGATCTCCCGGCGGTGCAGGATGTTGACCGCGCCCTGGGCGCCCATCACCGCGATCTGCGCGGTCGGCCAGGCCAGGTTGAGGTCGGCGCCCAGGTGCTTGGAGCCCATGACGTCGTACGCGCCGCCGAAGGCCTTGCGGGTGATCACGGTGATCAGCGGGACGGTCGCCTCGGCGTAGGCGTAGATCAGCTTGGCGCCGCGGCGGATGATGCCGTCCCACTCCTGCTCGGTGCCGGGCAGGAAGCCGGGCACGTCCACGAAGGTCAGCACCGGGATGTTGAAGGAGTCGCAGGTGCGGATGAACCGCGCGGCCTTCTCGCTGGCGTTGATGTCCAGGCAGCCGGCCAGGTCCATCGGCTGGTTGCCGACGATGCCGACCGGGTGGCCCTCGACCCGGCCGAAGCCGGTGATGATGTTGCCCGCGTACAGCGGCTGGGTCTCCAGGAACTCGCCGTCGTCGACGACGTGCTCGATCACCTTGCGCATGTCGTACGGCTGGTTCGCCGAGTCCGGCACGATGGCGTCGAGTTCGAGGTCCTCGTCGGTGACCGAGAGGTCGGCCTGCTCCGGGTAGGACGGCGGGTCGCTCAGGTTGTTGGAGGGCAGGTACGACAGCAGGTTCTTGACGTACTCGATCGCCTCCTTCTCGTCCGAGGCCAGGTAGTGGGCGTTGCCGGACTTGGTGTTGTGGGTGCGGGCGCCGCCCAGCTCCTCCATGCCGACGTCCTCGCCGGTCACCGTCTTGATGACGTCCGGGCCGGTGATGAACATGTGCGAGGTCTGGTCGGCCATCACCACGAAGTCGGTGATCGCGGGGGAGTAGACCGCGCCGCCGGCGCAGGGGCCCATGATCAGCGAGATCTGCGGGATGACGCCGGAGGCGTGCACGTTGCGGCGGAAGATCTCGCCGTACAGGCCGAGCGAGACCACGCCCTCCTGGATCCGGGCGCCGCCGGAGTCGTTGATGCCGATGACCGGGCAGCCGGTCTTCAGCGCGAAGTCCATCACCTTGACGATCTTCTCGCCGAAGACCTCGCCGAGCGAACCGCCGAAGACGGTGAAGTCCTGGGCGAAGACGGCGACCTGGCGGCCGTCGACGGTGCCGTAGCCGGTCACCACGCCGTCGCCGTACGGGCGGTTCTTCTCCTGGCCGAAGTTGGTCGAGCGGTGCCGGGCGAACTCGTCGAACTCGACGAAGGAGTCCTCGTCGAGCAGCTCCAGGACCCGCTCCCGGGCCGTCTGCTTGCCCTTGGCGTGCTGCTTCTCCACGGCCTTGGACGAGCCGGAGTGCACCGCCTCGTCCAGCCTGCGCCGCAGGTCGGCCAGTTTCCCGGCGGTGGTGTGGGGGTCGTACGGCGCCTCGGTCATCCGGTGGCTCTCCCTGATCATGGGCCGCGACCTGTTCGATCGCGCGGGCCGGGATCGGGGGCTCGCGCACGAGGGCAGGGCGGCGCTGCGAACTACCGCTGCGTAGCGTAACCAGCGCGCAGGGCGATGCGGCACGTCCTGGCGTTATGGCCATCGACACAGTGTGTCAACGAGCGTTCTGCGGGACGATGGGGCGGACTGCGCCTCTGCGGCCCGTCCTGCCGCGGGCCGGTGCACGTCCTAGGGTGGCCACCATGACCGCACCCGAGACCCCCCGCCGCAGCGGACTGCGCGGCTTCGGCCGCACCGGACCGTCCCCCTGGACCGACCTGGACCGGCCGCCGCTGGACCAGGAGGTGCTGCGCCGCGACCTGGTCGTCCCGGGTGGGCTGTGGACCTCGCTGGACGTCGTCACCGAGACCGGCTCGACCAACAGCGACCTCGCCGAGCGGGCCCGCGCGGGCGCCCCGCAGGGCGCGGTGCTGGTCGCCGAGGCGCAGAGCGCCGCGCGCGGGCGGCTGGACCGGCAGTGGACCGCCCCGGCCCGCTCCGGACTGTTCCTGTCCTTCCTGCTGCGCCCGGAGGAGGTACCGGTCGAGCGGTACGGCTGGCTGCCGATCCTGGTCGGGGTGGCCGCCGCCAGCGCCCTGGACCGGGTGGCCGGGGTCGAGGTCGGGTTGAAGTGGCCCAACGACCTCCAGACCGGGATCGACGGCGCGGAGCGCAAGCTCGGCGGCATCCTCACCGAGCTGAGCGGCGGCGCGGTGGTGGTCGGGATGGGCCTCAACGTCTCGTTGCGCACCGCGGAGCTGCCCGTCCCCACCGCCGCCTCGCTGGCGCTGGCCGGAGCCGCCACCACCGACCGCTCGGTCCTGCTGCGCGCCCTGCTGCGCGAGTTCGCCGGGCTCTACCGGGAGTGGACGGCCGCCGCCGGGGACCCGCACGCCAGCGACCTGCTGCGGGCGTACGCGGACCGCTGCAGCACCCTCGGCCGGCAGGTCAAGGTGCACCTGCCGGGCGACCACGAGCTGGTCGGCGAGGCGGTCGCGATCGACGGGGACGGCCGCCTGGTGGTCCGCACCGCGGACGGCGCACGCCGGGCGGTCGGCGCGGGGGACGTGGTCCACGTCCGCCCCGAACCGCGCCCCGAGCCGCGCTGAGCGGCAGTCTTCACCTCTCCTTGACTCGGGCGGATGCCCCGGATCACGCGATTCCGTGCGAACATTCCACCTGGCAGCGGTGTGAGGCGCGCCACTGTCCGCCCGGGTGGCGGACGGCGTGCCCGGACGGGTAGGACACGAGGCGAGTGCGGCGACCGCACGGGGACGGACCGGTGGCAGAGGACGGCAACGGCGGGACGGCGGGCAGCCACGACCCCACGGTCGCGCTCGAACTGGAACGCCTGATCCTGGACGCACCACGCCGCTACACCCCGTACCAGGCCGCGCGTGCCGCCGACGTCCCGATGGAGCTGGCCACCCGCTTCTGGCGGGCCATGGGCTTCCCCGACATCGGCCAGTCCCGGGCCCTCACCGACGGCGACGTGATCGCGCTGCGGCGCCTCGCCGGACTGGTCGAGTCCGGGCTGCTCAGCGAGTCGATGGCGATCCAGGTGGCCCGCTCCACCGGCCAGACCACGGCCCGGCTGGCCGGTTGGCAGATGGACACCTTCCTGGAGAACCTCACCCAGGCCGTCGAGCCCGGACTGACCCGCGCCGACGTCGCGTACCCGCTGGTCGAACTGCTGCTGCCGGAACTGGAGCAGTTCCTGGTGTACGTCTGGCGGCGCCAACTGGCCGCCGTCACCGGCCGGGTGGTGCAGGCCGCCGAGGACAACGAGATCACCAGCGGCCGGCTCGCGGTGGGCTTCGCGGACCTGGTCGGCTTCACCCGGCTGTCCCGGCGGCTGGAGGAGGAGGAACTCGGCGAACTCGTCGAGACCTTCGAGAACACCTGCTCCGACCTGATCGCCGGGCAGGGCGGCCGGGTGATCAAGACCCTGGGCGACGAGATCCTCTACGTCTCCGAGGACCCGGCCACCGCCGCCGAGATCGCGCTCAGCCTGATCGACGCCCTCGCCGAGGACGAGACCATCCCGGCGCTGCGGGTCGGCATGGCCTTCGGGACGGTCACCCAGCGGATGGGCGACGTCTTCGGCACCACCGTGAACCTGGCCAGCCGGCTCACCTCCATCGCCCCCAAGGACGCGGTGCTCATCGACGGCGAGTTCGCCGCCGCCCTGGAGCAGAACGGCAGCGTCGCCCCCGCCGACTCGGAGGGGCCGGGCCTGGCCGAGGCGCTGTCGGTGGCGGCCGGGATGCCCGCCTCCGGGCTGCCGGTGCCGGGGCCGGACGCGGGGGCGCGGTTCCACCTCCAGCCGATGTGGCGGCGGCCGGTGCGGGGGCTGGGGCTGGTGGAGCCGTGGCTGCTGTCGCGGCGGATGAAGGCGGAGTAGCGGGACCGGTCGGAGTAGCCGGACCGGTCGGAGCGGTCGCACCGGTGGGAGTGGGCCGGTCGGGGCGTTCGATGGGGCCGGTCGGTGGTGTTTCGGTGGCCGAACGGTTGAAGGTCGTACCGCCTGCTGCGGTTCCATCCGGGCAAACGGGGCAAAACCGAACGAAATCGCCCTAGTCTTGGTGCAAGCGGCCACGGGTGCGGCCGACCGGTGGGGGTCCGGGAGGACCGAGCACAGGGAGCGAGGCGAGCCGGTGAGCAGTGAGGCGATCATGACGGACCGCGGCTGCGACTGCGAGGGCCCGCACCGCGCCGACCCGCTGCCCGACCTGCGGCTCCAGTCGGTGGTCGAACTCGCCCAGGACATGGCCGGGGCGCTCACCCCGCTGGAGGCCGTCCGGGCCGCCGCCGCCCGGGCCACCGAGGCGCTCGGCGCCACCATGGCCGCCGTCTCGGTCTGGGACCGCGAGTCCGGCCGGCTGCGCGTGCTGGTCAACCACGGCCGGCTCGCGCCCGGCGAGGAGGAGCTGCCGCAGGACGAGTCCTACCCGGTCGCGGACTTCCCGGAGATCGTCACCTACCTGGAGGAACGCTGGACCACCGGGCGGCTGCCGCGCGCCTGGCTGCAGACCGCCGAGAACGACGAGCCGCACGCCGGGCACGCACACCCGACCGCCGGCGCGTACTGCCAGGAGCGCGCCGCCGCGCTGCGCCGGCGCGGCCGGGCCTGCTGCGTGGTCGCGCCGATCGTGCTGCACGGACAGGCCTGGGGCGAGCTCTACCTCGCCCGGTCCGTCGGCCTGCCGGTCTTCACCGAGGCCGACGCCGACTACGCGACCCTGCTCGCCGCCCAGATCTCGGCCGGCCTCGCCCAGACCGAACGCCTCGCCGACCTGCGCAGACTCGCCTTCTCCGACCCGCTCACCGGCCTCGCCAACCGGCGGGCCGTCGACGCCCGGCTGGAGAGCGCGCTGGAGGCCCACAACCGGGACAACACCGTGGTCTCGCTGGTGGTCTGCGACGTCAACGGACTCAAACGGGTCAACGACCAGCTCGGCCACGAGATGGGCGACCGGCTGCTCGAACGCTTCGCCCACCAGCTCTCGCTGGCCGCCGCCAAACTGCCCGGCAGCCTGGCCGCCCGGCTCGGCGGGGACGAGTTCTGCCTGCTCGCCGAAGGACAGAAGGCCGACGAGGTGGTCGCCGTCGCCGAGGAGCTCTGTGCCCGGGCCCTCGCCCTCGCCGAGGGCGAGGGGGTCGCCTGCGGCGTCGCCTCCACCGGGGACTCCATCGGACCGGTCACCACCCCCGACCGGCTCTTCCGGCTCGCCGACGCCGCCCAGTACCGGGCCAAGGCCGCCCGCGCCGCCCACCCCGTCGTGGCCGGGCGCAGCCACGGCCCCGGCTTCTCGCCCGACCCCACCGTGCTGCTCGCCGACGCCGCCGACCCCCACCACCGCGCCGACGGACGCCGCGGGCCCGGCGGCCGGGCCGGCACCGCCGACCGGCGGCGGTTCCGCGGCGCCGCCCACAGCGCCGACCCCGGACAGCTGCTCACCGCGGTCCTCTCCGCCCTCGACCAGGCCGCGGCCGCCCGGGCCGTCCACCCGGCCGACACCCTCGCCAAGCTGGCCGTCGTCGCCGAGACCTCCGCCCGGCTGCTCGACGCGGTCGGCTGGTGGGTCTCGTACGTGCCGCCCGGCTCCCAGCTGATGCGCACCGCCCAGCACGCCGTCTACCGGATGACCAGCGGGCCCAGCAGCACCCGGGCCGAGACCCAGCGGGCCCAGATCGAGGCGCCCGACGCGGTGTTCGACCTCCGTCACTACCCGATGACCCGGCGGGCCGTTCGCGGCGGGGCGTTCGCGCTCCGCGCGGGGGCGGCGGGGAACGATCCGGCGGAGGAGGCGATGCTCGTGGTCTCCGGGTACCGCGGGATGGTCGCGGCGGGCGGGCAGAACGCGGCGGGGGGCTGGTTGGTCGAGCTCTTCGCGGACGATGCGACGTTGCCGTTGGGGCAGGTGGCTTGTGCGTTGCGGGCTTTGGCGGCGGTGGCGTTGGCGGGGGGTGCGTCGCCGCCGGTGGTGTGAGGGCCGCTGCGCGGGGCTGGGGGGTGGGGGGTGGGCTTTCGGGAGGGTGGTTGGGTCCCGGGGCGGTTCCGGGGGCTGTCTCTTA
>NZ_JBHYGR010000176.1:0-10160 GCF_042738155.1 Kitasatospora sp. NPDC059088
GTCCCGGGGCGCCACTGAGCTGTGTGGTGCGCGGGGGGGCGCGGCCGGGGGGCGGCGCGCCTCCGGCGCCCGACAAGCCGCCCCCCCCCGCCGCCCGCCGCGCCCGGCGCGCCCGACCCTCCACGGCCGCTCCCGATGGGCGGCCGTAGGTGTCAGTGCTGTCGGTGCGGTGTCACTCGGCGACGGGCGCCGTGGCCGACGAGGCGGCGGTGCCGGCCCCGGCGGCCGCAGCGGCCTTGGCCGCCTCCTCCGCCTCGATCTTGGCGTGGGTCTTGGCCGCACGGCGCTTCATCACCCAGGCCGAGGCCGCCCCGATCACCACGGCGGCCGCGAGGCCCGCCCAGGAGAACCGGGAGAGCCAGGGCTCGATGGCCTTGCCGACCTTGTAGACCAGCAGGGTCGTGCCACCGGCCCAGACGATGCCGCCCAGCACGTTGGCGATCAGGAACTTCCAGTACGGCATCCGGAGCGCGCCCGCGAGCGGACCGGCGAAGATGCGCAGCAGGGCGATGAAGCGGCCGAAGAAGACCGCCCACATGCCCCACTTCTGGAAGGAGCGCTCGGCGGTGGCCAGGTGGGAGGGCCCGAAGTGCTTGGGGAACTTCCGTCCGAGCTTCTCGAACAGCGGCTTGCCGCCCTTGCGGCCGATCGAGTAGCCGATCGAGTCACCGATGATCGCGCCCGCGATCGCGCAGATCGCGATCCCCCACGGGCTCACCACACCCTTGACCGCCATCAGGGACGCCGTGACCAGCGCGATCTCGCCGGGCAGCGGGATGCCCAGCGACTCGATCCCGATGATCAGGCCGATCAGGGCGTACACCGCGGTCGGTGGGACGCTCTCGATCCAGGCGTCGATGTGCAAGGCCAGTACCTCCGTGGCAGGTCGGGCCGGGGTCGGCTCCCCGTGGAGCCGCACGCCCGTCCCGGCGGTTGTCCGATGGCGGCACCCTGGCCGCTCCCCCCGGGGCGCAGCCTAACGTGCCGGGCGGCCCGTCCCCCTGGCCGATCACCCGTTGTTACGACGTACGTCCCGACTCCCATAGTTCCAGGCCGACCGGCATTTCTTCAAGATTCGGTAAAACGCAGTGCGACGACCGACGGACGCTGCTTGATCACGCGCGCGAGCGGCAGCACGGCGCGCAGCAGTCCGCGCCCGCCCTCCGGGTACACCTCCCGCACGCCGGTGACCGCCGGGTGGGCCTGCGCCAGCTTGCCGAGCTCGTCGGCGTCCATGCCGAAGGGCATCGGCGGGGCCTGGTAGTGCCGGTCCCGCAGCTTCCCGGCCACGGCCCGGCGGCCGGCCCAGCGCGGTACCGCGTCCAGCACCAGCGCGCCGCCCGGGAAGCGCTCGGCGCAGGCGGCGATCAGCGCCCGGACCTCGGTCGGCCGCAGGTACATCAGCAGGCCCTCGGTGGTGATCAGCACGCCGCGCGCCGGGTCCGGGTCGACCTCGTCCATCCAGCGCTGGTCGGTGGCCGAGCAGGCGAGGATCCGGTGGCGGTCGTCCGGCGGCAGCAGCTGCTCGCGCAGCCGGGCGGTCTCGGGCAGGTCGACGGACAGCCAGCTCGCCCGGCCGTTGTCGACCCGCCAGGCCTGGGTCTCCAGCCCGTCGCCGAGGCCGACCACGGTGCCCCGCGGGTACCGGTCGAGGAAGTCCGCGACCTCCCGGTCGAAGCAGGCCGCCCGCAGCGCCTGCACCTGGCTCACCAGCCGCGACTCCCCGAACCGGGCGGCGAACGGGAAGTCGATCCGCCCCACCAGCCCCACCGCCACCGGGTCGTGCAGCACCGCGTCGGGCCGCCGGGCCTCCACCGCCCGGTGCCACAGCGTCCACAGCGCCGTCTCGGGCACCTTCCCCAGCTCCGGACGTTCCCCGCCACCGCTCACCGCTCACTCCTTCGGACGTGCACCGTGCTCCGGCATGAACCCGCCGATTCTGACACCCGCCCCGGACCGCCCCTCCCGGCGACGCGCCGCGCCGCGGGGCGGGGCGGGGCGGGCGCGTCAGTGGCGGAACACTCCAAGATCCACTCGTGATCGTTGTGCCCGGCGGTGGCCGCTGGCCGCCTCCGTGCTGTCCCAGACTGGCAACGCGGCGCCCTCTCCGGCAGCCGCCTCCACCACCCGGCCCACCCAAGGACTGCCACCGTGAGCGAGCGCGTTCTCATCCCCCGCAACCGGGGGTTCCTCTTCCTCGACTCCCACCCGGCGGGCTGCGCGCGACTGGTCGCCGACATGTGGCGGGACTGCCCCGACCCGGCCCGACTGCCGGACGGCGAAGGGCCGGTGGCCCTGATCATCGGCTCCTCGGCCGGGTACGGCCTGGCGGCCACCGTCGCCGGGCTCAAGCGGGCCGGCATCCGCGGCATCCTGGTCTCCTTCGAGAAGGGCCCCACCGAGCGGCGCACCGCCACGGCCGGCTGGTACCGCACCGCCGCCACCGCCGAACTCGCCCGCGCCGCCGGTCGGGACGTGGTCCTCCTCAACGGCGACGCCTTCTCCGACGCGATGAAGGACCAGGTCGCCGACCTGATCGAGGAGCGCTTCGGCGGCCGGCTGGACCACCTGGTCTACTCGGTGGCCGCGCCCCGGCGCACCGACCCCGACACCGGCGCCACCTACGCCTCCGTCCTCAAGCCGATCGGCCGGGCCGACCGCACCAGGACTCTCGTCTTCGACGACCGGGGCCACCCCGAGGTCCGCGAGGTCGGGACCGAACCGGCCGAGGGCGACGACATCGAGCAGACCGTCGCCGTGATGGGCGGGGCCGACTGGGAGCGCTGGATCGACCGCCTCTCCGCCCGGGGGCTCCTCGGCGAGGGCTTCACCACCGCGGCGCTCTCCTACATCGGCTCCCCGCTGACGGCGGCGATCTACCGGCAGGGCACCATCGGCGCGGCCAAGGCCCACCTGGAGGCCACCGCCCGCGCCCTGGACGAGCGGCTCGGCCAGGCGGTCGGCGGGCGGGCCGTCACCTCCGTCAACGGCGCCGCCGTCACCCAGTCCTCCACCGCCGTCCCCGGCATCGCCCTCTACACCGGGCTGCTGCGCGGCGTCCTCGGCCCGGACATGGTCCCGCCGGTGCACCAGCTCGCCACCCTGTGGGACCAGCTCACCGGCGCCGCCCCGCTCCTCCTGGACGACGAGGGCCGGGTCCGGCTGGACGGCTGGGAGCTCGCCGAGGAGGTCCAGGCCGCCGTCGCCGAACGCTGGGCGGCCGCCACCACCGACACCGTGGCCGACCTCGCCGACCTCGACTGGTTCCACGCCGAGGTCCAGCGCCTGTACGGCTTCGCCGTCCCCGGCGTCGACTACACCGCCCCGGTGGCCACCGACGTCCCCTGGCCGGGACCGGGACCGGTGTCCTGACCGGCGGCCGCCGGGGCCGCGGCCCCGGCGGTGGTGTCCGGCCCGGGGGTGACCCGGCGGATGCTCAGCAGGCCGAGCAGGGCGACGGCCCCGCCGACGACCGGTACCGCGGCGGGGCCGACGCCCGAGAGCGCCAGCCCGCCGAGCCCGCCGCCGAGCGCCACCCCGAGGAACTGCGCCGAGAAGTGCAGTCCGAGGGCCTGGGCGCGCTGGTCGGGCGCCAGTCCGGCCAGCCGGGTCTGCTGGCCGATGCCGCCCGACCACCAGGCGGCGCCGAAGGCGAACACCAGCGGGAACACGACGGCCGTGGAGATCAGCGGGGTGTCGGTGACGGTGAGTGCGGCCAGCACCGCGAGCAGCCCGGCGATCAGGGTGAGGGCACCGCGCAGCACCGCGGCCACCCCCCGCCGGGCGATGAGCCTGCTGGCGGTCCGTCCGGCGAGCAGTCCGCCGGCCCCGAACACGATCATCAGCGCGGCCACCCCGTTGCTGCCGAGCCCGGTCGCCCGGTGCACCACCGGGTCCAGGTAGGTGTAGACGCAGTAGGCGGCCAGGAACAGCCCGAAGGTGGTCGCCAGGCCCCAGCGGACCGGGGCGCGGCGCAGCAGGCCGAGCCGCCCGGCGGCGGCGTTGCCGCCCGGTGGGACCTCGGGCAGGCCGGTCCGGACGGCGACGGCGGTCAGCACGGCGAGGAGCGTCACGAACCAGAAGGACGCGCGCCAGCCGAGGGCGGAGCCGATGACCGTCCCGATCGGAGCGCCAAGGGTGAGGGCGACGGCGTTGCCGCCCGCGGTCACCGAGATCGCCCTGGGCAGTTCCTCGGGGGTGCAGAGCGCGGCCGCGGTCGCGGCGGCCGGGGCCGCGAAGAGAGCGGCGCCGAGGGCGGCGAGCACCCGGGCGACGGCGAGCACGGTTAAGTCGGGGGCGATCGCGGCGAGGGCGTTGGCGAGGGCGAAGAACAGCGCGGCGCCGGTCAACAGCCGTTTGGGCGGCACCCGGTGGAACAGTCCGATCAGGGGTGGCCCGGCCAGGGCGTAGACCAGCGCGAACACCGTGACCAGCTGGCCGCAGACGGAGACCGAGCTGTGCAGGTCGTGCGCCACGCTCGGGAGCACTCCGGCGATGACGTAGCCCTCGGTGCCCACGGTGAAGGTCCCCAGGGCCAGGAGGTGGATCCGTGGATTCATGGTTCGACGGTACAACATCCGTTGAACCTTTGGAACGAGAGCTCCGCAGAGGAGACCTGACGACACCTCACCACCACACCTGCCGCGCCGGGGGCCGGACCGCACGCCCGGAACGCACGCCCGGAACGCCGCGAACGGCGAACGTAGAATCGAGCCATGCGAGATGCGTTCCACGCCGAACCGGCCACCGTCAGCCTGGCCGAGGCCATGCACGGCCTCAGCGATCCGCTGCGGCTGCGGATCGTCGACCTGCTGGCGCGGGAGGGCGAGACCGAGTGCTCGGTGATCTACCACGCCCTGGGCATCAGCAAGTCGAACGCCTCGCACCACTTCCGGGTGCTGCGCCAGTGCGGACTGATCCTCCGCACCGCCCAGGGCCAGCAGCAGAGCGCCCGGCTGCGCACCGAGGAGTTCGAGGAGCGCTTCCCGGGCCTGCTCCGCGCAGTACTGGACAACATCGACCGCGCGGCCTGACGGGCGGCCGACTCAGCGTGCTCCGCCTTCAGCCCACGCTGAAGGCGCCGTCCGGCGGGGGCGGGGAGTCGGTGGCGTCGGCGTCGGTGACCGGGGCCGTGCGGCCGACCAGGGCGGCCAGCTCCGCGCCGTCGGTGAGCCGGGCCGGGAAGATGTCGCCCGCCAGCAGCCGGGTCAGCTCCGCCACCGGCAGTGGGGCCGTCGAGCCGGCCAGCATGATGTTGCCGTACCGGCGCCCGCGCAGCACCGGGGCCTCCGCCACCAGGCACACGTACGGGAACACCGCCCGCACCGTGGCCGCCTGGGCCCGGGCGAAGGCCAGCGGCGGGCCGTCCGCCAGGTTGGCCGCGTAGCAGCCGCCCGGGCGCAGCGCCGCCGCGGCCAGCCGGAGGAACTCCACCGAGGTGAGGTGCGCCGGGGTGCGGGAGCCGTGGAAGACGTCCGCGATCAGCAGGTCCTGCGAGCCGACCGGGGTGGCCGCCAGGGCCGCCCGGGCGTCGCCGACCGTCGCGGTGACGTCCGCGCCGGGGCCCTGCCAGGGCAGGTGCGCGGCGACCAGTTCCAGCAGCGGCCCGTCCACCTCCACCACGCGCTGGCGCGAACCGGGGCGGGTGGCGGCCAGGTAGCGCGGCATGGTGAGCGCGCCACCGCCCAGGTGCAGCACGTCCAGCGGCCGGCCGGCGGGCGCCAGGGCGTCGGCGAGGTGGCCGAGCCGGCGGGTGTACTCGAACTCCAGGTGGGTCGGGTCGGCGAGGTCGACGTACGACTGCGGGGTGCCGTCCAGGGTGAGCAGCCAGCCGCCGTCCCGGTCGATGTCCGGCATGAGCTTGGCGAAGCCCAGGTCGGTGGCCCGCCCGACCGGCACCGGCTCGTCCGCCTCCACCGGCCCGTCCGTCACGCGGGCTCCCCCACCGGGCGCACGTCCAGGTAGGCCGCCAGCCAGCGGTCCAGCTCGGCGAACACCACGGTCCGGGCCGTCTCGCCGGACAGCACCAGGTCGTGCATGCCGCCCTCGATCCGCACCACCGTGACGTGCCGGCCCAGCCGCGGCCCCTGCGCGGCGATGTCGTCGGCGCGCAGCACCCCGTCGGCGTGGTGCAGGGCGTTGTGCCACTTGGTGGTGGAGACCGACCTCGTCGAGGCCATCAGCAGCACCGGCACGTCGATCCCCAGACCGTGCCGCAGCTGCCGGTGCCCCTGGTGGATCGCCGACAGCCAGCCCGCGTACAGCGGGAAGCCCTCGGCCGGCTTGAGGGTGAGGTCGAAGTCCCACTCGCCCTTGTGGTCCTTGTGCAGGCTGTGGGTGTAGTGCGGGTTCAGCGAGGACGGCAGGATCCGGGTCGGCTTCATCCGCGCGAGCGCCGTCACCACCGGCCCGCCCGCCGTCCGCACGGCCGCCCCGGCGGGCATCGACAGGAACGGACTGTTCAGGAACAGCCCGTCCACCAGCCCCCGCCCGGCCCGGCGCCCCGCCCACAGGGCCCCCACCAGCCCGCCGGTGGAGTGCCCGTTCAGCAGCAGCTGCCGGTGCCCGTCCACCTCCCGGATGATCCGCACCGCCTCGTCGATCTCCTCGTCGTACTCGGCGAGGTCGCGGACGAAGTTCGGCGACTGGTGCGGCCGCAGCGAGCGCCCGTACTTGCGCAGGTCCAGGGCGTAGAACGAGAACCCGAGCGCGGCGTAGTGCTCCGCCAGGTTGGTCTGGAAGAAGTAGTCGTTGTACCCGTGGACGTACAGCACCGCCCGCTCCGCCCCCGGCACCACCCGCCGCACCAGCGTCGCGCAGACCGCCCCCTCGTCATCGGACCGCAGCGTCAGCTCGGCCGCCTCGTAGGGGGCACCCAGGATGTCTTCCCGAAACTCCATCTGCCGCCGCACCCGTCCCTCTGCTCCGCCCGCCCTTCCGGCAGGTCACCACCCGTTCCGCCCCCGACCATACCGGCCGGTAGCCGCGGCCCGCGCGGCAGCCGTCCCGAAGCGCTCCGGGGCGAACGGCCGGAGGCCGGGGTGGCGACGGTCGGCGGGTGGAGGGCCGCCGTCACGTGCGCGGCCACGGCCTGGACGACGCTGCCCGGCTGTCGCCCCCGCTGACGCCGTCGTGCACCGCGCAAGGGCAGCCGTCCGCGCTTCCCCGTCGCTTCGCGTGCGCCTGCTGTGCGCCGGTGGTCGTGTGGAACGCTTCCCGGACGGACACGGCGAGTTGGGGAGTCTGCATGCAGCACGGGCACATCGATCCGTCGCTCTACCGTTCGGCGGCGGAGGCGATCGCGGCGCCGCCGGAGAAACTGGCGTACGTGGCCGGGTTCGACCGGGCGGGGCGGCAGCCGGATGCCCTGCTCACCGTGGACACCGACCCGGCGTCGCCGAGTTACGGGAAGGTGCTCAACTTCGCCGAACTGCCGACCCTCGGGGACGAGTTGCACCACTTCGGCTGGAACGCCTGCTCCAGCGCGCTGGCGCACGCCTGCCACGAGAACCCGGAGCGGCGGTTCCTGCTCCTCCCGGGGCTGCGGTCGTCGCGGCTGCACGTGATGGACACCCGGCCGGACCCGGTGCGGCCGCGCCTGGTGAAGACGGTCGAGGCGAAGGAGCTGGCCGCGAAGGCGGGTTACTCGCGGCCGCACACCCTGCACTGCGGCCCGGAGGGGGTGTTCCTGTCCTGCCTCGGCGCGGGTGACGGCGGCGACGGGCCCGGCGGGGTGGCGCTGCTGGACCACACCACCTTCGAGGTGCTGCGCCCCTGGGAGACGGAGCGCGGGCCGCAGCACTTCGCGTACGACGTCTGGTGGCACCTGGGGACCGACGTGGGGGTGACCAGCGAGTGGGGCACCCCGTGGATGGTCGAGGACGGGGTGCTGCCCGAGCAGCTGCTCGCCCGCAAGTACGGGCACGCTCTGCACTTCTGGGAGCTGGGCACCGGCCGGCACCTCCAGCGGGTCGACCTGGGGGACCAGTACCAGATGGTGCTGGAGCTGCGCCCCGCGCACGACCCGCAGGCGGAGTGGGGCTTCGCCGGGGTGGTGGTGAACGTGGAGGACCTCTCCTCCTCGGTCTGGCTCTGGTACCGGGACGGCCCGGCGTTCACCGCCCGCAAAGTGATCGAGATCCCGGCCGAGCCCGCCCGGGCCGAGGAACTCCCGCCCGCGCTAAGGCCGTTCGGGGCGGTGCCGCCGCTGGTGACCGACATCAACCTGTCGGTGGACGACCGCTGGCTGTACGTGTCGGCCTGGGGCACCGGCGAGCTGTTCCAGTACGACGTGTCGGACCCGTTCCACCCCCGGCTGGCCTCCTCCGTCCGCCTCGGCGGCGTCGCCGCCCGCACCCCGCACCCGGCCGAGCCGGGGCGGCCGCTGAGCGGGGCGCCGCAGATGGTGGAGATCAGCCGGGACGGACGGCGGCTCTACCTCACCAACTCCCTGTACGGCGCCTGGGACGACCAGTTCTACCCGGACGGCATCGAACCGTGGATGGTCAAGCTGGACGCCGACCCGGAGGCCGGCGGCCTGAGCGTCGACGAGCGGTTCTTCCCGCACGGCGCCGACTTCCGCGGGCTGCGCGTCCACCAGACCCACCTGGCGGGCGGGGACGCCTCCTCGGACTCGTACTGCTACCGGTGAGCCCCGGCGGGGCTACCGGTAGGCCGACCGGTCGAACCGGATCCGGTCCAACGGGAGTCCCACCGCGAGGAGTTCGGAGCGGACGGCGGCGATCATCCCGGCCGGGCCACTGACGCAGGCGAGGTGCTCGCGCCAGTCCCCGGCGGCGGCGACGGCGTCGGCGAGGCGGCCGGCCGTCACCGGGGTGAGCGACAACCAGGGCTTGTGCAGGCCGAGTTCGGAGAGGGACTGCCAGTCGTAGAGGTCGGACCGGTCGCGGGCGCCGACGAAGAGGTGCACCCGGCGGCCCGGCGGGCGGTGCAGTGCCTGCTGTTCGACGATCGCCTTCATCGGGGCGAGTCCGGTGCCGCCCGCGACCAGCAGCAGGTCGCGGGCGTCGCCGTCGGGCAGCAGGCCGCCGCGCGGCGGGCCGAGGCGCAGCCGGTCGCCGAGGGCGGTGTGCTCGACCAGGGCCGCGCTGACGCCGCCGGGGCCGGTCCGGCGGACGTGGAACTCCAACTCGTTGTCGCCGCGCGGGGCGCAGCCCATCGAGTACTGCCGCCAGGTGTGCGGCAGCGTCGGGTGTTCGACCGTGCCGTACTGGCCGGCCCGGTAGGGGTAGGGCTCCCCGGTACGCACCCGGACCACGGCGAGGTCGGGGCGGCGGCGCTCGTGGCCGGTCACCACGGCGTGCCAGTACGGGGGTTCGGTGAGCGCCGAGTCGGCGCCGGCGACCATCGCACCGACGGCGAACCGCAGCATCCGCACCCAGGCGGCTTCGAGCTCCTGCGTCCACCGTTCGGCGGCCCGGTGCCGGAGGGCCGCGCACAGGGCCTCCTCGAAGGCCGCGTAGTGGACCGGCCGGACGCCCAGCTTCCGGTGGTCGCGGCCGAGTTGGCGGAGCATGCGGGCGAGGTCGGCGGGCTGGTGCAGGTGGTCGATCAGGTGGTGGAAGATGCGTTCCAGGTGGGCCTGCTGGAACTCCATCGAGGCGGGGAAGAGCGGGCGCAGGAAGGGGCGGCGGCGGAACATGACCGCGTAGAGCCGGTCGATCAGGTCCGCGAGCGGGGCGACGGCTCCGAGTTCGCGCCGGATCAGGTGCTGGTCCGCGGCGCCGTCGTGGTCCCCGTAGTCCTGGTCCCCGTAGTCCTGGTGGTCCTCGCGGCCGTCGCGGCCCGGGCCTGCACCGGACCGGGGCCCCGACGGCGCTGCGGGGCTGAGGAGTTGGCGCCGTAGTCGCATCGCGTGGTGGCGGGCGATCAGACGGTCGTACTCGGCGGTGGCGGCCGCGTCGGCCTGGCTGCTGTAGTCCATGACCTGCCCAGTCAACTGCCGGGCCACCGGGGCGGGAAGGGCCGATGGCCCCGGACGGTCCCGGGACCATCGGCCCTCCGTGGCCGGCGCGCGGCCCGCGGCGCACGGCCCGGGCACGGCGGAGCGGCCCCCGCCCCCCCGGGGGGGCCCCCCCCCCGGGGGCGGGGGCCCCCCCGGGGGGCCCCCGCGGGCCCCCCCCCCACGCCCCGCCCCCCCC
>NZ_JBHYGR010000176.1:10170-16372 GCF_042738155.1 Kitasatospora sp. NPDC059088
CCGGCCGGGGCCGGGCGGCCGCCCCGGCGCCGCGCCGCCGGGCGGGGGCGCCCCGCCCGGCCCCGGCCCCCCCGCCCCCCCCGGGCGCCCCCCCCCCCCGCCGGTGACTCCCGGCAGGTCCCGGCCCTCAGGCCCCGGCCGCCCCTGCCCCGGCTCCGGCCCCGGCCGCGCCCGCCCCCGTCCCTGCCCCCGCCCGGCGCGCGGCGCGGCGGTCCTCCCGCCGCTGCCTCCCACGGCGCAGCGGCTGGTCGGGCACCCACCCGAAGGTCAGGCAGGCACCCACGATCCCGAGCAGCATGCCGATCACGAAGCCGCCCAGGTTGGAGGTCACCCAACTGCCCAGCGAGGCGAGCGCGGCGAGGATGGAGTAGAACAGCCGCTGGGTCGGGTTGAACAGGATCAGCAGGCCGCACAGCAGCATCACCGACGGCACCAGGTACCCGGCCAGGCCCACCAGTGAGATGTGCAGCAGGACGGGTAGCGGGGCCCACAGGGTGAACAGGATCTCGGCGCCGCCGAGGGTCACCAGCAGCCCGCCCCAGAACGGCCGGTTACCCCGCCAGTCGCGTTTGACCGGGCCCGCGGGGCTCGCGGGCGCAGCGGTCGCGGCGGCTCCGGCGGGAGCGACGGCCCCTGCGGGAGCGGTGGCGGGGCCGGCGACGGGGGCGGCGGTCGCGGGGGCGGTGGCGGCCGTCCCCGCGGCCGCCGCCTCCTCGGTCCGCTCAGCGGCGCCCTCGCCGGTCGCGGCCGGCTCCGGTACGGACTCCGTCATGTTCAGCAGCCCTTGGAGCTGAAGCTCAGCCGGAGGTTGGGCAGCTTGAACCCGACGGCGGTGCTGGCGTAGTTGTGCTGGTTGAGGTGGGTCAGCGTGACGTGGTCGGCCTGCTGGCCGAAGACGCCCGGCTGGCCCTTCCCGACCGGGCCGGCCTTGGTGTAGGTGCTGGCGTCGCCGCCGATCTCGATGTTCTTGAACTCCGCGTCGCCGGACAGCAGATCGGAGTCGGTGGTGAGGTCGGAGGCGGACACCGGGGTGCCCTTGTCGCCCGCGTGGATCACCAGGCTGACGCCGCCGAGGTCGACGGCCTGGCACAGGTTGGTGATCTGGGCGGCCTTGATCGCCGAGACCGCCACCAGGACCTGCCCACCGGTGTTGCCCGCGTTGGGGCTGTCCGGGATCATCGAGTCCAGCGAGCCGAACTGGGCGAAGCCGTCACCGTCGAGCTTGTCGGCGGTGATGGTGAACGGCATGCCGGAGATGGAGAACTGCGCGGCGAGCACGCCCTGCGCGGTGAGGGTCATCAGGATGCCCCCGACCGCGACGACCGGTACGGCCATCAGGGCGGAGCGCTTCATGCGGACCCGTCCTCTTCTGGTCCCGGTCGGCGTCTGCGGGGTTTCCGCCGCGGCGGCGGCTTCCTCGGACATGGCCATGTGTGCTCCCTGTGGATGGATGGGGTGTGCAGGCAGCTGGCACGTTGTCCTGGCGCGGACAGCGTTCCGCGCCCCGACCGGGCCGTGGGGCCCCCGCCCGCCGGGGGGGGGGGGGGGGGGGGGGGGGGGGGGGGGCGGGCGGGGGGCCGGGCCCGGCCGCCCCCCCCGCCCCCCCCCCCCCGACCGGGCCGTCCGCCCCTCGGCAGCGGGGCGGATCCGTTCGGAGCGCGCTGGGTAACTGGGAAGCTACTGCCCGGTATTCGCCGGGTCAATACGGGTGCACGAAGGATCTTCACCAATCCTCCGGGTCGGGCCGTCCAGCCGGTCGGCCGCTTCGCCCGGACCGAGGAAGGGGGCGAGGCAGAACATGCTCAACACCGGGAGCAGATCGGTCAGTTGATCGGTGCGCCCGGAGGAGATCAGCCGGTAGACCGCGCTGTAGACACCGCCCACCACGGCGTCGACCATCTGCCGCACCCCGACCCCGCCCGGGAGTTGCGGCACGTCGGCGAAGAACGCCCGGAATCGGATGAGCAGTTGTTCCCGCTCACGACGGCCGGCCGGGCCGACCGCCTCGATCTCGATCACCGCCATGGTCGCGAAGGACGGTGTGCCCGCGAGGAGTTGGAGCATCGCGTCGAGCGCCTGGCGGATCCCGGAGCACCAGTCGGATTCGGCCGCGAAGGCCGCCGCCATCCGCCGGATCACCACCCCGGTGCCGTACCGGTGCGCGGCCAGGAAGGCGTCCTCCTTGCCGCTGAACAGCTCGTAGAAGACCGGCCTGGTCACGCCCGCCGCGCGGCAGATGTCGCTCACCGTCGCGTGCTGGTAGCCGCGTTCGGCCACCGTCCGGACCAGGCCGTCCAGCAGCCGTTCGCGCTGGGTCGCGGCGACCACTCCGGCGGGCTGCCGGCGCGGCCCCGGCTTGATCGACCTGGCCGGATCCCGGCCGGTCCGGGCACCCGGCAGCAGGATCAGGTCGGCACTCCGGAGGTGTTTGGGATCCATCACCAACTCCTGTGTCCTGTATTGACATTGACGTAACGACGGGTTTACAACACTGCCAGGTTTCCAATCGGTCGGCGCGCAGGCCGCCACCGGTCGGATCCAGGGGCTCCGACGGCCCCGGGCGAACCGCCCGGACCGCCGGACCAGGGCGGGAGCCGGGCCCGCGGCGGTGGCAGCCGCCGACCGCCGCCCCACCACGGAGCCACCGCACCACCGTCGCACCGTCGCACCGCTGCACCCGTACCGCTGCACCGCTGCACGAACACCGTCGTACCCCAGGAGCGGGCCCGTGGCGCCGGGCCCGCCCGCACCCGTGGTCCGACAGAGCTCCCGGTACGCCATGCACCTCCCCCGTCGTGCACACCACCACACCCGCACGCGGGGATTCCCCCACCCGTCCCCGGACGGAGAGAGGCACCCTCATGCGCATCCGTCGCACGCTCGCAGCCGCATCCCTCGCCGCCTTCGCGCTCACCGGCGCCGCCGTCGCACCGGCCCAGGCCGACTCCCCCGCCGTCCTCACCCAGGGCAGCGCCGGCGGCGCGGCCATCGCCGTCGGCGACACCCTGGTCGCCAACCTGGCGCCCGGCACCGCCGCGACCTTCACCAACGGCGCGGGCAGCACCACCGGGGTGAGCTGTGCCAACTCCTCGTTCTCCGCGACCGTGACGTCCAACCCGACCGCGCCCGGCAGCGCGACCGAGCAGCTCAACAGCCAGTCCTTCGGCTCCTGCACCTCCAACGTCTTCGGCGTCCGGAGCGTCAAGAGCGTCACGGCCACCAGCCTGCCGTACACCAACACCGTCACCTCCGGCTCCGGCACCAACGTGTCGCTCAACGGCACCGGCGCCGGCCCGGTGGGCATCACCGTGGTCCTCAACACCCTGCTCGGCACCGTCACCTGCGTCTACCAGAGCCCCAGCGGCATCACCGGCTCCACCTCGAACACCGACAACAGCATCAGCTTCGCCAACCAGCCCGCCAACCTGGTGTCCGGCCCGGGCCTGTGCTTCTCGACCGGCTACTTCAGCGCCACCTACGGCCCGGTCACCGACAGCTCCGTCGCCGGCAGCCCGGTCCTCTGGGTCAACTGACGCCCCTGGCACCCGGATCCGTCCGAGCGGCGTACGGCGGGCAGCCGCCCTCCGTACGCCGCTCCACCGATCCCCGAGAGCGCCCCCGAGAAGGCCCCCGACAACGCCCCGGGACAAGCAAGTGACCGGCCGGTAGGGTGGCGCTGCACGGGCCCCGACGGGACGGGCGCGGCGGACCGGAACGGGGCGGCTCGGATGACCAGCGGCAGCGGCGGCAGCGACGGCAGCACCACCGGCACGGGCTTCTTCGCCTCGGTGGCGGACACCGCCGAGCGACTCGCCGCGACCGGCTACCTCGCCTCCACGGCCGTGGCCACCACCGTCTTCCTGGCCGACCGGCTCGGCAAGCCGCTGCTGGTGGAGGGCCCCGCCGGAGTCGGCAAGACCGAACTCGCCAAGGCCGTCGCCGAACTGGGCGCGGCCCGGCTGGTACGGCTGCAGTGCTACGAGGGCATCGACGAGGCCCGCGCGCTCTACGAGTGGAACCACGCCAAGCAGCTGCTGCGGATCACCGCCGGCCGCGACGAGGGCTGGGAGGAAGCCCGCGGCGACATCTTCGGCGAGGAGTTCCTGCTCACCCGCCCGCTGCTCACCGCGATCCGCGGCGAGGAGCCCACCGTCCTGCTGATCGACGAGATGGACAAGGCCGACGTCGAGGTGGAGGCACTGCTGCTGGAGGTGCTCAGCGACTTCCAGGTGACCGTCCCCGAGCTCGGCACCATCACCGCGACCCGCCGCCCCTTCGTCCTGCTCACCTCCAACGCCACCCGCGAGCTCTCCGAGGCGCTGCGCCGCCGCTGCCTGTTCCTCCACCTCGACTACCCGGACGCCGAGTTGGAGCGCCGGATCGTCCGGCTCAAGGTGCCGGGGCTGGACGCGACGCTGGCCGAGTCGCTGGTCCGGGTGGTCGGCGCGCTGCGCGCGATGGACCTGCGCAAGGCCCCCTCGGTCGCCGAGACCATCGACTGGGCCCGCACCCTGCTGGCCCTCGGCGCGGACACCCTGGACGACGCGGTCGTCCGGGACACCCTCGGGGTGATCCTCAAGCACCAGGACGACGTCCGCAAGGCCGCCCAGAAGCTCACCCTCGCGTGACCACCCCGGGGGCCACCGACACCGCCGCCCGGCTGACCGGACTGGTCCGCGCCCTGCGCGGGCACGGCCTGCGGATCGGCCCGGCCGAGACGGTGGACGCCGCCGCCGTGCTCGACGTGCTCGGCTTCGCCGACCGGGAGCAGATGCGGGCCGGACTGGCCGCCGCCCTGCTGCGCTCGGACGGCCAACGGGCGGTCTTCGACGCCACCTTCGACCTGTTCTTCCCGCTCGGCGTCGGCACCCCCGAGGCCCTGCGCACCCCCGGGGCCCGGCACGGCACCGACCCCTCGGCCGAGCCCGCGCCGCAGACCGCGGAGCCGCCGCGCTTCGGCCGCCCCGACCCGCTCCGCGACCGGCTGCGCGAGCGCCTCGCCGCCGCCCTGGCCGCCGACGACCGGGCCGCCCAGGCCCGGCTGGCCGGCGAGGTGATCGAGGCCTTCGGCCGGTACGGCACCGGCAGCACCCCCGGCTCGGACGGCTGGTCCGCCCACCAGGCGCTCGGCCGGCTGGCCCCCGAGACCCTGCTCGCCCGGATCCTCGCCGGCCTGCGGGACCAGGGCCCGGACGGCCACGCCGACCGTGACCTCGCCGACCGCGTCCTCGCCGACGAGATCCGCCGCCGCATCCGGGACTTCCGCGCCCTGGTCTCCGCCGAGGCCCGCCGCCGGGTCGCCGAACTGCGCGGCGCCGAACGGATCGCGGAGCGGGCCGTCGCCCCCACCGTCGACCGGATCGACTTCCTGGCCGCCGGCCGCGACCAGCTCGCCGAACTGCGCCGCACCGTGCACCCGTTGGCCCGCAAGCTGGCCACCAGGCTGGCCGCCCGGCGCCGCCGCGCCGCCCGCGGGCGGATCGACCTGCGGCGCACCCTGCGCCGCTCCCTCGGCACCGGCGGGGTGCCGCTGCGCCCGGCGTACCGGCTGCGCCGCCCGGCCCGGCCGGAGCTGGTGCTGCTGTGCGACGTCTCCGGCTCGGTGGCCGGCTTCGCCGATTTCACCATGCTGCTGGTGCAGGCGATGGGCGAACAGTTCAGCAAGGTCCGGGTGTTCGCCTTCGTCAACCGCACCGCCGAGGTCACCGACCTGCTGCGGCGGGGCGAGGGCGACCCGGCCCGGCTGGCCGCCCGCATCGTCGCCGAGGCCCGGGTGACGGGCTACCACGGCAACAGCGACTACGGCTCCGCCCTGGGCGAGTTCGCCGACCACCACCTGGCCGCCGTCGGCCCCCGCACCTGCGTGCTCGTCCTCGGCGACGCCCGCAACAACCACCGCGACCCCCACCCGGAGGCGCTGCGCCGGATCGCCTCCCGCGCCCGCCGGGTCATCTGGCTCAACCCCGAACGCCCCGCGCTCTGGACGACCGGCGACTCCGCCGCCCCGACGTACGCGGACGTGGTGGAGATGCACTCCTGCCGCAACGCCCGCCGCCTCGGCGAACTGATCGAGGCCGAGGGGGAGTTGGAGCTGCTGGCCGAGGTACAGACCTCCATCGTCGCCTTCCGCCACCGCACCCCCGGGCGCGACGAGGCCGCCGTCGACGCCCTCAACCGCGAACTCCCCGCCGCCGTCCAGCGG
>NZ_JBHYGR010000177.1:0-16344 GCF_042738155.1 Kitasatospora sp. NPDC059088
GGACAGGTCGGTGCCGGACAGGCCGGGGGGGGGGGGGGCGGGGCGGCGGGCGGCCCCCCAGGCGGGGGGGGGCGCGAGGGCGGGGCGCGGGGCGCCGGGGGGCGCGGGGCGGCCCCCCCGCCCGACACCCCCGCCGGGGGAGGCGGGGGGGGGTGGCCGCGCCCCGGAGCCGGGCGGGGACGGACGGGCCTTGCGGCGTTCCGGGGCTCAGCCGGCCGGCTGCTGCGGCGGCTGCGGCTGGGCGTACGGGTTGTCCGCCACCGGCTGCGCCGGCGCGCCCGGCTGAGGCGGCACGGCGCCCTGCGGCGGCACCGGCTGGCCCGGCTGCCCGGCCGGCTGGGCGTACGGGGCGTTCGGGTTGAACGCGGCCTGCTGGGCGGCGGCGTTGGGGTCGTGCGGGGCGTTCGGGTTGTACGGCGCGTGCGGGGTGTACGGCGTGACCGGCTGGGGCGGCGCGTTCTTGGCGTTGCTGCGCTCGACGACGGCCTTCACCGTGGCGACGATCATCGCGATCGGCAGGATCAGCGCCTGGAAGAAGATCCGGTAGGTGCCGCCCTCGAAGACGAACGCCAGGTAGTAGGCGTAGCCCGCGAACCCGAGGCCAATCACGATGTTGAGGATCCGCATGCCGACCTTGAGCCCGCGCAGCGGCAGGACGCCGAGGACCAGCATGATGGCGCCGCCGAGCGCCAGCAGAACGACGTACCAGGAGAAACCGGGTTCGTTGGTGAAGTCGAGATTGTTCAAGGGAATTTCCTGTGGGAGGAGAATGACGACGGGAACCGTCCGGGGACGACAGCGCACAGTACTGGAGGGGGCCGACATCCGTCGTCGCCTTTTCATCACGGTGTCGTTGCGCCGGGTCGCGGCTGCGCCGGAGCGGTAATTGACGAGGTGGGAAATGACTGTTTATGAGGTGCTGCGGGTCTTTTGCGGGCCGGACGGGCAGTACGGCAACGCGCTCGGTGTGGTGCGGGACGGCGCCGCCGTTCCGGGGCGGGCGGCGCGGCAGGCCTTCGCCGGTGAACTCGGTTTCAGCGAGACGGTGTTCGTCGACGACGCGGAGCGCGGGGAGATCGACATCTACACCCCGAGCGTGCGGCTGCCCTTCGCCGGCCACCCGTGCGTGGGCGCCGCCTGGCTGCTCGGGGTGGACCGGCTGGTGACCGCCGCCGGGGAGGTGCCGGTGCGGCGCGAGGGCGGGCTGACCCGGATCGAGGCCCGGCCGGAGTGGGCCCCGGGGCGGACCTTGCGGCAGTACGGCTCGGCCGCCGAGGTGGAGGCGCTGGAGGTGCCGCCGCCGGGGGAGTGGGTGTACGCCTGGGCCTGGCAGGACGAGGCGGCCGGTACGGTCCGGGCGCGGGCCTTCCCGGGCCGGGGTGACGGGATCGACGAGGACGAGGCCACCGGCGCGGCGGCCCTGCTGCTGGCCGGCCGGCTCGGGCGGGCGCTGACCGTCACCCAGGGCCGGGGTTCGCAGCTGCTGGCCGGTCCGCGGCCGGGCGGGCTGGTCGAGGTCGGCGGCCGGGTGGTGCGTGCCTAGGCCCTGTCCGGCCGATCTTGCCGGGCCCGCGACGCCGGGCATCCCGCCTGGCCGCCCGCCCGAATCGCCCGAGTACACCCAGTACGAGGACGATCCGGGCGCACGCCCAGCCGGGCGCCCACCGCCGCGGGCTGATCCGACAAGATCGACCGGACAGGGCCTAGCCGGCCGGCGGGGTGGGGCCCGCGTAGGCGCGCGGACGGGCCGCGGGTGCCATGGTCACCTTCGGGGTGACGGCGGCGGCCGCCGGCGGGGCGGCCAGGACGGCGGCCCGCCGGGCCCGGGCCGCGGTCCGGTGCTCCCGCAGCAGGCGGCGCAGGCCGGGGACGAGGGCGAGGTGGGCGATCATCACGCCGAGCACGGCGAACAGTATGTGGTCCACGTTGAGCACGTGCCCGGGCGTCCAGGAGGAGAGGAACTCCAGGCCGGTCGCCAGCAGGGCGGACACACCGGTGGTGCGCAGGAAGGACGGCAGCCAGGGGGCCCGGACCCGGCCGCCGGCCAGCGGCAGCAGGACGCCGAGCGGGGCGAGCAGCAGGAACTCGCCGACCACCTGCCACGGGGTGGAGGAGCGGAGCGAGGCCAGCGGCGTCAGGTTGGCGTCGTACACCCAGGCCACCGGCAGGGGTCTGAGCACCAGCCAGAGCACCAGCGTCAGGTGGAGGGCCAGGCCCGCCAGTCCGGCGTGCCGGAGGGGTCGGTGGACGCCCGCCGCCGGCCTGTTCTCGGTCCGTGCGCCGGAACGCTCGTCGCGTGTCCTGGTGCCATCTCGCTGCACGGGGGGAAGGACGTGGGCCGGTGGCGCGGCGGTTCCACGCCGGGCGTGAACATTCCGGGGCGCGCCCCCGTTTCCCGTCACACGGGGTCGACGGAGTCGACGGGGGCGCCTCGCCCGAGGACGGGCCCTACCGGCAGGGCGCCGCCGTGGGCACCGCGCCGAACACGTTGTCGGGCGGCGGCGAGCCCGGCACCACCGGGGTGGGCGAGGGGCTCGGGCTCGCCTTGGCCGCGCCGCGGGACGGGGTGACGGCCGGGGCGGGCGGGGTCGGGGTGGCCAGCGCGGTCGGTATGTGCGGGGCGCTCGGGCAGGCCGTCCGGCTGGCGGGCGCGCCGGCGTCGACCGGTACGGCGGTCGGCCGGATGCCGCAGCCGGAGGCCAGCGCGAGCAGGAGCAGGACGCCGGCGGTGCGGCGCAGGGCGGTGCGGGTGGGGGCGGTCACGTGGCGTCCTTGAGCTCGGCGTCGCCGGCGGGGCCGAGCTCGGTCCCGCCCGCGGACGGCGACGGCGGTTGGGTCAGCGGCAGCGTCAGGGTGAACACCGCGCCGACCTCCCCGTTCGCCGCCGTGATGGTCCCCCCGTGGATCTGGGCGTTGGCCATCGCGATGGACAGCCCCAGGCCGCTGCCCTCCGAGCGGGCCCGGCCGCGGTCGGCCTTGTAGAAGCGGTCGAAGACGTGCGGCAGCACGTCCTCGGGGATGCCGGGGCCGCTGTCGGAGACCTCGACCACGACCGAGTCCGCGGACTGCCGGACCTTGACCCGCACCGGCGAGCCGCCGTGCTTGAGCGCGTTGCCGATCAGGTTGGCGAAGACCACGTCGAGCCGGCGCGGGTCGACCACGGCCAGGATGCCGCGCGGGGCGTCCAGTTCGACCGCGTCGTACCAGGCCCGGCCGTCGATGCAGGACATGATCAGGTCGGCGACGTCGACCTCGTCGGCGACCAGCCTGGCGGTGCCGGCGTCGAAGCGGGTGACCTCCATCAGGTTCTCGACCAGGTCGGACAGCCGCCTGGTCTCGCTCACCACGAGTCGGACGGCGGGCTCGATCATCGGGTCCAGCGACTCGGCCTCGTCCTCCAGGATGTCGGTCACCGCGGTCATCGCGGTCAGCGGGGTGCGCAGCTCGTGCGACATGTCGGCGACGAACCGCCGGCTCTGCGCCTCGCGCGCGCTCAGCTCCTCGACCTGCTCGTGCAGCGACTCCGCGGCCCGGTTGAAGGTCCGGGCCAGGTCGGCGAGTTCGTCGGAGCCCTCGACCTCCAGCCGGGTGTCCAGGTGGCCCTCGCCGAGCCGCTTGGCGGCCTCCCCGAGCCGCTTGACCGGCCGCAGCACGGTCGAGGAGGCGGCCTGGGCGAGCAGGGCCGAACCGATCAGCGCGAGCAGGGTCGCGATGGCCAGTGACCAGCCCAGGGTGTTGAGGTCGGCCCGTTCGTTCTCCAGCGACTTGAACATGTACGCCGTCGGGCCGTTCGGCAGCACCTTGGTGCCGCCGATCACGAACGGGCGGCCGTCCAGGTTCTGCCGCTGCCAGTACAGGTGGTACGGGTACGGGTTGCTCTCGGTGACCTCGCGCGGCTTGGCGACGGTGGACTGCAGCGCCGCCGGGACGTCGGCCAGGGTGAAGCGCGTCGGGGCGGAGGAGACCGCCGGGCACTCGGGGTGCGCCGGGTCGACCACGACCACGTCGTAGGACAGGCCGGAGCTCGCCACGTTGGAGGCCAGCGTGGCGAGGTCCGGGCAACTGGCGTTCAGCGGCAGGTCGGAGACGTTGCGGCTGAGCGAGACCCGGAAGTCGTTCAGCGCGGTGTCCTGGGCGCGCTTGAGCACCGCGTCGCGGTTCAGCCAGTACGCGATGCCGGAGGCCGAGACGGCGGCGAGCAGCGCGACGGCCGCGAACACCGCGATCAGCCGCACCCGCAAGGAGCGCAGCCGTCGCCACGGGCCGGACGAGAACCGTCGGGCAGTCTGCTGATGGTCAGTCACAAGAGCCTGTCGTCGTACGGGAGTTCAGGAAGGGGGCGAGGGGCTCAGGCAGGCGGGTCCAGTCGGTAGCCCACTCCGCGCACGGTGCGGATCAGGGTCGGCGCGGACGGCACGTCCTCGACCTTGGCCCGCAGCCGCTGGACGCAGGCGTCCACCAGGCGGGAGTCGCCGAGGTAGTCGTGTTCCCAGACCAGCCGCAGCAGCTGCTGGCGGGAGAGCGCCTGGCCGGGGCGGCGGCTGAGCTCCAGGAGCAGCCGCAGCTCGGTCGGGGTGAGCTGGAGGTCCTGCCCGTCCTTGGTGACGGTCATCGCGGCCCGGTCGATCACGACGGTGCCGTACGCGGAGGAGTCGGAGCTCTCCCGCTCACCGCGCCGCAGCACGGCGCGGATCCTGGCGTCCAGCACGCGCGGCTGGACCGGTTTCACCACGTAGTCGTCCGCGCCGGACTCCAGACCCACGACCACGTCGATGTCGTCCGAGCGGGCGGTGAGCAGGATGATCGGCAGCTGGTCGGTGCGGCGGATCCGACGGCAGACCTCGAAGCCGTCGATTCCGGGCAGCATCACGTCCAGCACGATCAGGTCGGGCCGCTGCTCCTTGAAGAGCCTCAGACCGTCCTCGCCGGAGGCGGCGGTGGCCACACGGTGGCCCTGGCGGGTGAGAGCGAGTTCGAGGCCGGTCCGGATGGCGTCGTCGTCCTCGATCAGTAGGAGGAAAGGCACGGCCCCATTTTGGCCCACCGGGAGCGCCGAATCACCCCCCGGACCGGTCACCGCCCGTACGGGAACCGGAAGGACGGCCGCCGGCGTCCGGAACGGCGGGAGGAGGAACGGGTCGAAGGGCCCGGCCCTGTGACACCCCTGTGACAGTCGGCGGACAGCGCCATCACAACCGGCGGGCAGGATTTTCCATGTCGCCGCAGGACAGCGGGCCGCAAGGGCCGGCTGGAGGGCGGCAACAGGAACCGCTCGTACCGAACCAAGGGGGCGCACGATGAACGCCATGCTTCAGACCCGGACCAACCCGGCTGTCCGCACCGCGCGTTCCTCAGCGACCACCCACCGGACCCGGTACGAGATCAGGACCGACGAGAACTCCGGTGCCGTGACCGTACGGGGGTGCGCGCACAGCACCGGTGGAAACCCTGTCGCCCGCCGGGTGAGCGGCGGCGGCAGGACGGGGGAGCTGTACGGGATCGGCCGACTGGGGAGTACGGCCGACTCCGGCAACACCCTCACGCTGCGGGGGATCCTCCCCGTCCGCGTCGAGGGCACGGACGCCCGGGGGGGCGACCAGAGGAAGAACGGTCTGCGGACGGTCGGCTCGGGGGAGCCGGCCGGTCGCGGGGCCGCCGGTGCGACGCTGCTGCGGCTGAACCCCGCGCCGGCCCGCACCACCGAGGCGGGACAGGGAGACGCGCAGGGGGAGCACCCGGCCGTCGCGGAGGACCACATCACGGAGTTCACCGCGTACGTGCGCGAGCGCCGCGCCTCCCTGTACGCCACGGCGTACCACCTCACCGGTGACCGCTACGAGGCCGAGGACCTGCTGCAGAGCGCGCTCTTCAGCACCTACCGGGCCTGGGGCCGGATCACCGACAAGGCCGCGGTCGGGGGCTACCTCCGCCGCACCATGACCAACCTGCACATCTCCGCCTGGCGGCGCCGCAAGGTCAACGAGTACCCGACCGAGGAGCTGCCGGAGACGGCCGGCGACACCGACGCGATGGGCGGCACCGAGCTGCGCACCGTGCTCTGGCAGGCGCTGGCGAAGCTGCCGGAGAACCAGCGGACCATGCTGGTGCTGCGGTACTACGAGGGCAAGACCGACCCGGAGATCGCCGACGTGCTGGGGATCAGCGTCGGCACGGTCAAGAGCAGCATCTGGCGCGCGCTGCGCCGGCTGCGCGACGACGAGCACCTGAACAAGTCGGGCGACACCGTCCGGGCGTTCGGCGAGCTGGTCGCCTGACGGCGGCGAGCGGGGAGCAGGGGACAGGACTCCCGTCGGGGGACGGGTAGCGGACGGTTGCGGTTCGGGGGTGCCGGCTCGGGGGAGCGGCGCTCGTGGGGAGCCCAAGCCGTTCGGTGGGCGACGGGCCCGGTGCGGGGGAGACGCACCGGGCCCGTCGTCGTACGTCCTCGGGCGGTCCCGCCCCGCGGCTCAGACCGCCGACAGCTCCCGCCGCCCCGAGGCGGCGCGGACCCGCCGCTCCGCCTCCGGCCCGGCGCACGGGTACGAGCCCAGCTCGACCTGCCGTCCGACGATGGCCCGCTCGGCCCGCATCAGTCGCAAGCCCCGGCGCAGCAGCACCGGCAGCGACTTGCGGCCCTCCCGGACGTCCCGGCGCAGTCGGCGCCAGGCCGTGGTGAGCGCGCCGTTGCGCAGGCACAGGGCGTCGCCGAGCAGGCCCTCGGCGGTGCACTCGGTGACGATCTCGGCGGCGAAGATGCCCTCGGCGATGAACGCGGTGGCGCCGTCCAGGTCCAGGGCGCGGGTGGAGATCCGGCCGTTGTCCGGGATCGAGTACACCGGCACCTCGGTGCGCCCGCGCTCGTACAGCGCGCGGATGGCGGCGACGGCCTGGTCGCGGTGCCAGGCGAGCGGGGAGTCCCAGTCCACGGCGCCGTCGGGCAGCCGGGGGAGGGTGGGGTCGTCCCCGTCCTTGTAGAAGTCGTCCAGCTGGAGCACCGGGAGGCCGCTGCGTTCGGCCAGCGAGGACTTCCCCGATCCGGAGGGCCCGGAGAGCAGGATCACCCGGGCGTGGGCCGTCGGGACGGGATTCATGGGGGAGTCACTCACGGGACACCAGTCTGACGCATCCCGGCCGGTTGCCGAAACCGTTCTGCATCACACCTTCCGGCCAGCGCCTTCCGGTCGCGCCCTCCGCCCGCGCCCTCCGTCACGCCGTCCGGAAGTCGGGGCCGGCGAGGGCGAGGTGGAGCGCCGGCAGGTAGCGGCTGTCGAGCTGGAGGTACACCTGGCGCCCGCCGCCGGGCGGCTGGTAGCCGGTGGCGGCCCAGTCCTGGGAGTGCCAGGTGTCGGGCTCGGGCTCGTGGAAGGTGCCCCCGGTGGGCAGTTCGAGCGGGCGGGCCCCGCGGGCGCGGAAGGTGACCGCGGCGGCACCCGGGGTGACGTCCAACCTGCCGTTGGTGTAGCGGTGTTGCCAGCCCGGCCGGTCGGACCGGGCGGAGCAGGGCAGTCGGGCGGGCTTCCCGGCGGCCAGGCGGCGGCGGACCCGCGCGACGTGCCAGCGGCGGACGAACCCGTCCGTCAGCAGCGGCATCAGCTCGGCGATCAACTCTCCCACGGCGCCTCCTCGGTGGTGTCGGTACCGGGGATTCTGGTCCGGACGCACACGCACGGCGAGCGCCGAAAGTCGCGCGGGCGGTGACGAAAGTCGACGGACCCGCACCAGGGGGGGGAGAGGTGCGGGTCCGTCCAATGACCGTCCGGGCCCTGGGGGGAGAGGGCGCTGGGGACGGCCAGTCTGTGGAGTTGTGATGCGGAACCGACGGAGGGTCAGATCCCCATCGGGTGCCAGACCGTCTTCGTCTCCAGGAAGGAGAGTAGCCGGTCGGTACCGGGCGCATCCGTCCAGTCCTGGGCGAACGGGTCCAGCTCCGGACGGACCACCCGCTTCAGGGTATCGGCGGCGGCGGCCTCCAGCGCGGTCGCCGCGCCGGGGCCGTCGGCGGCGACGGCGCCGGTGAGGTCCAGCGCGTTGACGTCCTGGTGCGAGGCCAGGGTGGGGGCGATGTCCGCGGTCCGGCCCGAGATGATGTTGACCACGCCGCCCGGGAGGTCCGAGGTGGCCAGCACCTCGCCCAGCGACAGCGCGGGCAGCGGGGCGTCCGCGGCGGCCGCGACCACGACCGTGTTGCCGGTGGCGATCGCCGGGGCGATCACCGAGACCAGGCCGAGCAGCGAGTGCCCGTACCCGGCCTGCGGGGCGACGATCCCGACCACGCCGGTCGGCTCCGGGGTGGAGAGGTTGAAGTACGGCCCGGCGACCGGGTTGGCGCCGCCCGCGATCTGGGCGACCTTGTCCGTCCAGCCCGCGTACCAGACCCAGCGGTCGATCGCGGCGTCCACCAGCGCGGCGGCCTTCTTCGGGCCGATGCCCTCGGAGACGGCCACCTCGGCGGCGAACTGCTCGCGCCGGCCCTGCAGCATCTCGGCCACCCGGTACAGCACCTGGCCGCGGTTGTACGCGGTGGTGCCGGCCCAGCCCTTGACCGCCGCGCGGGCGGCCAGGACGGCGTCGCGGGTGTCCTTGCGGGTACCCAGCGGGGCGTTGGCGAGCCACTCGCCCTTTGCGTCGGTCACCTCGTACACCCGCCCGCTCTCGGAGCGCGGGAACTTCCCGCCGACGTACAGCTTGTAGGTCTTGAGGACGTCAAGACGCGCGAAGGTCGTGTCAGACATCGAGGTAGGCCTCCAGACCGTGGCGGCCACCCTCGCGGCCGTAACCCGACTCCTTGAAACCGCCGAACGGCGAGGTCGGGTCGAACTTGTTGAAGGTGTTGGCCCAGACCACACCCGCCTTGAGCCGGTTGGCCGTCCAGAGGATGCGCGAGCCCTTCTCCGTCCAGATGCCGGCGGAGAGGCCGTACGGGGTGTTGTTGGCCTTCTGGACCGCCTCGTCGGGGGTGCGGAAGGTCAGCACCGACAGGACCGGGCCGAAGATCTCCTCCTGGGCGATCCGGTGGGCCTGGCTGACGCCGGTGAACAGGGTCGGCCTGAACCAGAAGCCGGTGCCCGGGAGCTCGCACTCCGGCGACCAGCGCTCGGCGCCCTCGGCCTCGCCGGCCGCGGTCAGCTCGGTGATCCGGGCCAGCTGGGCGGCCGAGTTGATCGCGCCGATGTCGGTGTTCTTGTCCAGCGGGTCGCCGACCCGCAGGGTGCCCATCCGGCGCTTGAGGGCGTCCAGCAGCTCGTCCTGGATCGACTCCTGGACCAGCAGGCGGGAGCCGGCGCAGCAGACGTGGCCCTGGTTGAAGAAGATGCCGTTGACGATGCCCTCGACCGCCTGGTCGATCGGCGCGTCGTCGAAGACGATGTTGGCGGCCTTGCCGCCCAGCTCCAGCGACAGCTTCTTGCGGCTGCCGGCCAGCTGCTTGGCGATCGCCCGGCCGACCGGGGTGGAGCCGGTGAAGGCGACCTTGTTGACGTCCGGGTGCGCGGTGAGCGCGGCGCCGGTGCGGCCGTCACCGGTGACGATGTTGACGACGCCCTTCGGCAGACCGGCCTGGCGGCAGATCTCGGCGAAGCGCAGCGCGGTCAGCGGGGTGGTCTCGGCCGGCTTGAGGACGACGGTGTTGCCGGTCGCCAGGGCTGGCGCGATCTTCCACGCCAGCATCATCAGCGGGAAGTTCCACGGGATGACCTGGCCGGCCACGCCCAGCGGGCGCGGGTTGGCGCCGTAGCCGGCGTAGTCGAGCTTGTCCGCCCAGCCCGCGTAGTAGAAGAACCAGGCGGCGACGGTCGGGATGTCGAAGTCGCGGGTCTCGCGGATCGGCTTGCCGTTGTCCATCGACTCCAGCACGGCCAGCTCGCGGGCGCGCTCCTGGATGATCCGGGCGATCCGGAACAGGTACTTGGCGCGCTCGCTGCCCGGCAGCGCCGACCAGTCGGCGAAGGCCTTGCGGGCGGCGGCGACGGCGCGGTCCACGTCCTCGTCGGTGCCCTGGGCGAACTCGGCGAGCACCTGCTCGGTGGCCGGGTTGACCGTCTTGAGGGCCTCGCTGCCGGAGGAGTCGACGAACTCGCCGCCGATGAAGTGGCCGTACGAGGTCGCGATGTCGCCGGCGGCGGCGGGGGACTCCGGGGCCGGGGCGTAGGTGAAGAGGCCTCCGGCCGGCTGGGCCGCGGGCTCCTCGATGTTCTTCTTCTTGGCCATGGTGATCAGTCCACCGTCACGTAGTCGGGGCCGGAGTAGCGGCCGGTGGCGAGCTTCTGGCGCTGCATCAGCAGGTCGTTGAGCAGGCTGGAGGCGCCGAAGCGGAACCAGTGCGGGCTCAGCCAGTCGTCGCCGAGGGTCTCGTTGACCATCACCAGGTACTTCATGGCGTCCTTGGTGGTCTTGATGCCACCGGCCGGCTTCACGCCGACCTGGACGCCGGTGGCGGCGCGGAAGTCGCGGACCGCCTCCAGCATCAGCAGGGTGACCGGCGGGGTCGCGTTGACGGCGACCTTGCCGGTGGAGGTCTTGATGAAGTCGGCGCCGGCCAGCATCGCCAGCCAGGAGACCCGGCGGACGTTGTCGTAGGTCTGCAGCTCGCCGGTCTCGAAGATCACCTTGAGGTGGGCGTAGCTGCCGTCGGCGCGCTTGCACGCCTCCTTGACGGCGACGATCTCGTTGAAGACGTCGAAGTAGCGGCCGGAGAGGAAGGCGCCCCGGTCGATCACCATGTCGATCTCGTCGGCGCCCGCGGCCACCGCGTCGGCGGTGTCGGCGAGCTTGACCGGGAGGGCGGCGCGGCCGGCCGGGAAGGCGGTGGCCACGGAGGCGACCTGGATGTCGGTGCCCCGCAGGGCGTCCTTCGCGGTGGCGACCATGTCCGGGTAGACACAGATGGCGGCGACGCGCGGGGTGGTCGGGTCGGTCGGGTCGGGGGTCCTGCCCTTGGCGCACAGGGCGCGCACCTTGCCGACCGTGTCCGCGCCCTCGAGCGTGGTCAGGTCGATCATGGAGATCGCCAGGTCGATGGCGCGGGCCTTCGCCGTGGTCTTGATCGAGCGGGTCCCGAGGGACGCGGCGCGGGCTTCGAGGCCGACCTGGTCGACGCCGGGCAGGCCGTGCAGGAAGCGGCGGAGCGAGGCCTCGGACGCCGCAACGTCCGCGAGGCCGCTGCCCGCAACGCCGGGGGCATTGGCTGCAACAGTGGACATAGTCACCAGACCAGCATATCTACGCGCGTAGCCGACCGCTAGAGCGCCCACCTTTCCGGTGGCCTTTCGTGGCCGGACCGAGACCTCGGCCGAACGGGGCCGCCCGGCCGCGGCCCGGCCGGGCCCGGGGTGCCGATCGGGGTGCCGACCGGGGTGCGCCCCGGCCGGGGTCGGAGCGCCATTCGTGGCCGGACCGAGACCCGCTGGTGAGGGGTGCATGGGGCAGAATCGACGCCATGACCGAATCCGACGGCAAGCCCCACCAGGGCCCGGCCGCCCCCGACGGGGACCCCGAGTACGCGGACCGCGTGTACCGCTCCGTCCCCGGCGTGATCTCCGGAGTGTTCCTGCTCGCCGTCGCCGCCTGGCTGATCGGCGACGCGGCGGTGACCGGCACCGGCAGGACCCCGTACGTCGCGCTCGCGGCGCTGCCGGTGTTCGCCCTCCCGGTGATCGCCTACACGCTGCGCCCGGCGGTGTTCGCCGACAGTCGGCGCCTGGTGGTCCGCAACCCCTGGCGCACCATCACCGTCCCCTGGGCCTCGGTCGACGCGCTGCGGGCCGGGTACTCGGTCGAGCTGCTGTCCGGCGAGAAGAAGTACCAGGTGTGGGCCGTCCCGGTGTCGCTGCGCCAGCGCAAGCGGGCCAACCGGGCGCTGAGCCGCGGCAACGCCGAGCACGCCTCCCGGACGGGCCTGGGGCTGGGCCTCGCCGCCCGGACCAACCCGGTCGTCCAGGGGTCCTCGGACCCGACCCGGGCCTGGTCCGACCAGGTGACCGACGTCCTCCAGGGGATGGCCGAGCGCAACGGCCGCCGGCCCGACGCCGCCGGCCCGGTGGTCGTCCGCTGGTGCTGGTGGGTGATCGTCCCGGCGCTGCTCGGCCTGGTCGCGCTGATCACGGTGATCGCGGTCTGACGACGACCGCACCACGAAGGAGCCCGCCGGAGACGGCGGGCTCCTTCGCGTCGGGGGAGGTGCGGCGAGGGGCGAGGCGGAAGTGCGGCGAGGGGCGGCGCGGTGGTGCGGCCCGACCGTCGAATGGGTTTTTATACGGTCGTAAAAACTGTCCGGTCCATCCGCCTTT
The DNA here is from genome assembly GCF_042738155.1 of Kitasatospora sp. NPDC059088. Lineage (NCBI taxonomy): Bacteria > Bacillati > Actinomycetota > Actinomycetes > Kitasatosporales > Streptomycetaceae > Kitasatospora > Kitasatospora sp. NPDC059088. The sequence continues at coordinate 12,285 of NZ_JBHYGR010000177.1, forward strand.
GGTCCCTTGTCGGTCCATGATCACATAAATAGGCTGGCGCGGGTGTTGTAAAGCTTCCGAAAAGGCACATTCGTGATGACCGTCGCTTGGTGCGTCCAGAGTGACGCCCGTTGACAGTGGGGGAAATGTGACCAGTGGGGAAAGTCTGACAACCGGCGTGGACCGGGTCGTCGTCATCGGTGCCGGGCACATGGGCACCGCCATCATTTCCGGACTCCTGAAGAGAAATCCGGACCTTCCGCTCGAAATCGTGGAGACGGCCGAACCCCGGGCGCGCCTGGTGCACGCGGAATTCGGCCTGGAACCCGTCGTCCGGTACCGCCCGCAGCCCGGCGACGCCGTGGTCCTCGCCATCCAGCCGCAGGCCTTCGAGGGGTTCGCGGCCGACCAGGAGGCGGGGGCGTTCGAGGGGGCCCTGGTCATCTCCGTGATGGCCGGGGTGAGCATCGCGGCCATGACGGCACTGCTGCGCACCGACCGGGTCGTCCGGGCGATTCCCAACACGCCGTCCGAGGTCGCGCAGGGCATGACCGTGCTGTGCCCCGGCGCCACCGTGCCGGTGGCCGACGTGCGGACCGCCGAACGGCTGCTGTCCTCGATCGGCCGGGCCCTCACCGTGCGCGACGAGGCCCTCATCGACGACGCCACCGCGCTATGCGGCGGTGGACCGGCCTTCGTCGCCCACATCGCCGGGGCGTTCATCGACTTCGCCGTCACCGCCGGGTTCGACCGGGCCCAGGCCCGGTCGATGACCACCCAGGTACTGCGCGGCACCGCGGAACTCCTGGATGCGACCGAGCACTCTCCCGAGGAGCTCTGCCGACAGGTCATGACCCCGGGGGGAACGACCGAACAGGGAATCTTCCATTTCCAGGAGCTGGGGCTGCAAGGCGTGCTCGTGGGGGGTTTGACCCGCTCCGCCGACCGTTCGCGTGAACTGGGCGGAATCGGCCGGTGAATGCGCGTGCCACGGCGGCCGCCGCCCCGGTGAATGCGGTGCGGCCGGGGAACCGGCCGAGAACTCGACCGAGAATTCCATTGGAGGGGGAATCATGCTGGGCGTGATCCGGCAGCACAATCCCGGCGACAGAACCGCGGCGGTGCATTCCGAGGAGCACTACGAGGTGTACTTCGGCCTCGGGCACAGCCTCCGACTCCAGGACCGCCAAGGCGTCTTCAAGGTCAGCCCCGCCGGGCTGAGCCTCGGCGACGTCCTGGTGCGCACCCTCGACCGGTCCGTCCTGGGCGGTTCGGTCCTCGACATGGGCACCGGCAGCGGGGCCCTGGCCCTGCTGATGCGCAGCCTGGGCGCCCGCGACATCGTGGCGACGGACGTGTCGATCCCCGCGTTGAAGACCGCCGCGGAGAACGAGCAGCTCAACTTCGGCGACCGGATCGTCCGGTACGACGCGGGCAGCCTGTTCCAGAGCCCGGCCGCGGACCGCAGGTTCGACCTCGTCGTCTTCAACCCGCCCGGCTGGCGCACCCCGTCCGCGGACTGCCGGCGCGAACTGCGGCAGCAGGGGCTCGCCGACCTCGAACTGTCGGCCATGTTCTCCGGGGAGGAGGTCCTCCTCGGCTTCCTGCGCGACCTCCCGCACCACCTGACCGACACCGGGCGCGCCGTCATCGGCCTCAACTCCATGACGGGCATCCAGGACGTGCTCCGCCGACTCGGCGGGCCGGCGGGCAGCGCCGGCCCTCTGGAGTTCCGGCTGATCGAGCGGCACAGCTTCCCGCTGTTCCTGTACACCAGGGAGTGGCACGCCTCCAGACAGGTGCTGACCAGGGAGTTCCACCACTGGAAGGAGCACCACGGCGCGGCCTTCAGCATCGCCGGCGACGGGACCCTCTACTGGTCGTACGAGATCGTCGAATGCCGCCTGGCCCGCCGGGGGGAGAGGCGGGCGGATGGGTAGCGTACGCGGCCGGGGCGCTCCGGCGGGCCTGGCCGCGATCGCGGTCGCCAACGTCATCCTCGGCTCGTCCTCGCTGTTCTGGCGGGCCCTGGCGCACGTGCCGCCGGAGACGCTGCTCGGCTACCGCATCCTGGTGTCGCTGGTGACGCTGTGCGGTGCGCTCGCGCTGCTGGGGCGGTTCCGGGCCGCCGCCCGCACGGCGGCCACCCCGAGGCTGGTGCTGGTGCACCTGACCGCGGCGGTGCTGGTCTGCATCAACTGGCTCACGTTCATCTGGGGTTCGATCCACGGGCGGGTCATCGAGACCGGCCTCGGCTACCTCATCGCCCCGGCGGTCACCGTCGTCCTCGGGACGCTGGTGATGGGCGAACCGCTCGGGCGGCTGCGCCGCGTCGCGCTCGGCCTGTGCCTGCTGGGCGTCGTGCTGCTCATCGTGCGCAGCACCGAGCTCGACTGGTGGGTGTACGTCACGATCGGCCTGACGTGGGGGGTGTACACCTTCCTCAAGAAGCTCACCACCGCCGACCCGGTCACCGGGCTGACCCTGGAGACGGCCCTGCTGGCGCTCGGCATCGGGATCGCCGTCCTCACCACGGGCTACTCGCTCGACCCGGGGCCGTCCGCCGGGCACACGGACTTCGTGCTGCTCGCGGTGTGCGGCCTGGTCTCCGTCACACCGCTGTGGCTGATCGCCTTCGGCGCGAAGAAGGTCAGCCTGACTGCGACGGGGTTCATCCAGTACGTGCTGCCGACGACCCAGCTCGTCGTCGCGCTGGTCTGGTACCACCAGCGGCCGTCCGCCAACACGCTGATCTGCTTCGCCGTGGTCTGGCTGTCACTGGTCTCCATCGTCATCGAATCGGCGCTGCGCGTCCGCCGGGCGCGTCCGCAGTCCGGGCCGGTCGCGGCACCGGTCGAGAAGGGGGTACGGCTGTGAGAACGGGCGACGTACTGGTCATCGGCCTGGGGGTGTTCGGCGCGGCGGCGGCCCAGGCACTGGCCGAACGGGGCGCGCGGGTGCTCGCCGTCGACGCCCACGGCCCGACGCACCGCTTCGGGTCCTCGCACGGCGAGACCCGCATCTTCCGGCGGGCCTACTGGGAGGGGACCGACTACCTCCCGCTGCTGGAGCGCGCCCACGAGCGGTGGACGGACCTGGAGGCCGCGTACGGGGACACCCTGCTGATGCGCACCGGCGGGGTCTTCGTCGGGGCCGAGTCCAGCGGCGTGGTGGACCTCAGCCGGCAGACCGCGGAGACCGGCGGCATCGCGCACGAGGTCTGGAACGCCGAGCAGCTCAACGGGCGCTTCCCGTGGTTCGGCGTCGGCGCCGACATGAAGGCGCTGTACGAACCCGGCGCCTACACCGTCCTGGCCAACCGGGCCCGGCTGGCGATGATCGACGAGGCGGTCCGCCGGGGCGCCTCGATCCGCTTCGGCGAGGAGGTGGTGGACCTGCGGTCGGCCGCCAGCGGCGTGACCGTACGGCTGCGCTCCGGCGGGACGCTCTCCTGCGACGCCGTCGTCGTCGCGACCGGCCCCTGGATGAAGGGACCGCTCGCACCGTCCACGGCGCGGCACCTGAGCCCGATGCGGGTCCCGGTCTACTGGTTCCGGGCGGACCCGAAGCTGGGCACCGAGGGCTTCCCGGCCTTCCTGTACGAGAGCGCCGACGGACAGGTCGTCTACGGCGTGCCCGAGTGGGGCGAGGGCGGCCGCGAGGTCAAGATCGGCTTCCACAACCGCCAGCAGACGCCCGGGGACCCGACCGACCTGGCGCGCCGCGAGGTCTCGGCGCAGGAGCGGGAGGAGATGGCCCGGATGGTGGCCCGGATCTTCACCGGCGTCCAGCCGGAGGCACCCCGGGCGCGCTACTGCTACTACACCCTGACCCCGGACGGCAGCTTCATCATCGACCGCTCGCCGGCGGACCCGCGGATCGTCCACACCTCGGCCTGCTCGGGGCACGGGTTCAAGTTCGCCCCGGCGGTGGGCGAGTGCGCGGCCGCCCTGGCGCTGGGCGAGCCCGCGCCGGTCGACCTGGCGCCCTTCGCGGGCGACCGGTTCGGCGCGGGAGCGGCCGGCGACCGCTGACCTCCCCCGTCGCGGGGTGTTTTAGACATCTGACGCGGGCCCCCACA
>NZ_JBHYGR010000178.1:0-16329 GCF_042738155.1 Kitasatospora sp. NPDC059088
GGCCAATTCCGTGCCGGTGGCCCCGGCGGTCGTGGGGCGGGACCGCCCGGGCCACCGGGGGTCGGGGCTGGGGTTGGGGTTGGGGGCTTGGGCCGCTCGGGCCGCTCGGGCGCGGGCCGGGCTCAGGCGGTGGCGGTGTTCTGCGCCTCGCCGGCCCTCGGGTCGGCGGCGGGCCGGTCGGGCGCGGTGGCGGCGATCGGCGGGGCGGGGATCGCGGCGGCGACGGCGGCCGCGAGCAGGGCGACACCGCAGCCGAGCACCAGGCCGACCCGGAATCCGCCCTCCGAGGGCAGGGTGCGGCCGCCCAGGGTGGTGGTCAGCTGGGACAGCACCACGCCGACGACCGCCGCCGACACCGAGGTGCCCAGGGAACGCATCAGGGTGTTGAAGCTGTTGGCGGAGGCCGTCGAGGACAGCGGCACCGCGCTCATGATCAGGGCGGGCATCGCGCCGTACGCCAGCCCCACGCCGCCGTTGGAGACGAGGGTGGCGGTCAGCACGCCCCAGGTGGAGCCCATCAGCGGCAGGGCGAGCCCGTAGCCGGCCGCGATCGCGAGCGCGCCGACGACCAGGGTGAACTTGGGACCGCGCGCGGCGGAAAGGCGTCCGCCCAGCGGGGAGACGAGCATCATCATCAGACCGCCCGGTGCCATCCACAGGCCCATCGCCAGCATCGACTGCCCGAGGCCGTAGCCGGTGGCCTTCGGCAGTTGCAGCAACTGGGGCACGATCAGCGCCTGGGCGTACATGCCGAAGCCGACCAGGACGGACGCGGCGTTGGTGAGCAGCACCCGCGGGCGGGCGGTCACCCGCAGGTCGACCAGCGGCGCGGTGACCCGCAGTTCCCAGCGGGCCCAGAGCAGCAGTACGGCCGCGGCGGCGGTGAACAGGCCGAGGGTGCGGGTGCTGCCCCAGCCCCAGTCGCCGCCCTTGGAGACCGGCAGCAGCAGGCAGACCAGGCCGACGCTGAGTCCGGCGGCACCGATGAAGTCGAAGCGGGTGGCGCTCGGTCGGGTGGCCGCTGCTGGGGCCTGGGTCGGTGCGGGTGCCGGTGCTGGTGCCGGTACGACCGTCCGGATCATGCCGATGATGACGACGGTCAGGACGGCCGTGCCCCAGAACAGGGCGCGCCAGCTGGCGTAGTCGGCGACGGCGGCGGCGATCGGCAGGCCGAGGCCGCCACCGATCCCCATCGAGGCGCTGACCAGGGCGATCGCGGAGCCGAGCCGCTCGGGCGGCAGGACGTCGCGCAGCAGGCTGATGCCGAGCGGCACCAACCCCATGCCGATGCCCTGGAGGGCGCGTCCGGCGATCATCGGCAGCACGGAGGAGGAGAGCGCGCACAGCACGGAGCCGAGCAGCAGCGGGACGCAGGAGGCGATCAGCATCGTCCGCCTGCCCAGGACGTCGCCGAGGCGCCCGATGATCGGGACGAAGACGGCGGCGGAGAGCAGCGTCGCGGTGATCACCCAGGAGGCGTTGGACGGGGTGGTGAGCAGCAGTTGGGGCAGCTCGCTGATCAGCGGGGTGACCAGGGTCTGCATGATCGCGGCGACGGTGCCGGTGAAGGCGAGCGTGGCGACGATCGGACCGGTACGGAGGGTGGGGGCGGGGCCGTCGATGGCGGGCCTCCTGGGGCTCGGCGGGCGAATGTGCTCCATGCATGAGATGTGCATCATGCACATCGCTGGGAGCATACCCCTCTTGTGCGCCGTGCACATCATGTGGGCGCTGCACTCCTCTGGCATACTGATGGTCGCGATCAATGAGGAATCCGCAGGTCGAGCGGGCGATGGAAGGACTTCGACATGACCAGCCCCACGCACCAGGTCGCCCTCGAATTCCTGGTGTTCGCCCGTCACCGCGACCTCGGCCAGGTCGGCAACCGCCCCGAGGGCAGCCAACTCGAGCGCAGCGCGTACATCCTGCTCAGCCGGGTCGAGGCCCAGGGGCCGATGTCCATCGGCCAGCTCAGCGATGCCTTCGGCCTCGACGTCTCCACCCTCAACCGGCAGACCGCCGGGCTCACGGGCGCCGGCCTGCTGGAGCGCATCCCCGACCCCGACGGCGGGATGGCCCGCAAGTTCCGCCTCACCGACGAGGGCCGCCGCCGCCTGGACGAGGAACGCGGCGCCCACGTCCGCGCCCTCGACCTGGTGATGTCCGACTGGTCGGACGCCGACATCGCCGGCTTCGCCGACTACCTGCGCCGCTTCAACACCGGCATCGAACGCCTCGACGGCCGGCCCTGGCCCCGGCCCTGAGGCCGCACCCCGCAAGGCGGTTCGCGGGGACGGCGGCCGCTGGTACGGCCACGTCGGCGACGTCGAGTTCCTGACCGCGCGGCTCGCACACCCAGAGGTACGTTCCAGCGGTAGTGCTGGAACGAACCGTCGGTTCGCGGTCGGCAATAATGCCCTGGTGAAGACCTGGACGGACCGTCTCCCGCAGATACCCTTCCCCTACCACGCGCTGCCGCCGGACGGTCCCTGGCTGACCCAGGAGGAGACGGCGTCCTACCTCGGTGTCGGGGAGTACCACCTGAACACGTTGACGTGCGTCACCCACCGGATCGACATGGTCCGCACCACCACCGACAAGAAGTTCGCCTGCACGCGTGCCAGCGTCGAGGCCGAGAAGGAGTGGCGCGACACCGCCAAGCCCTGGCGGAAGATCCTGCGCCTGCTCCGGGACAGCCTCAAGCAGTTCTGAGGACGGCCTCGCCGAGGCCAGCTTCCGCCTGGTCAAGTGATGTCTGGCCGTGCCCGGTTGTGGGCCGTGGGCGGGGTGCGGCGTCGGGGGCGTCAGCGGCGGGGGAGTTCGGCGGTTCGGACGGGGCTGTCGACCAGGCTGCGGCTGACGGCGCCGACTGCGGCCGCGCCCTCGGGCGTGCCGGAGAGGTCCGACTCGCGGAAGCTCCAGCCCTCCTCGGAGGAGACCTGCCACCAGCGCTCGCGTCCGTCGCCGCTCCGGGTGGCCGCCTCGGTGGCGAAGCCGTGCTCGGCCAGCTTGCGCAGGTGATAGCTGACCAGGGAGGGCGGATCCGAAAGGAATGTTGCGCGATGAAAACTGCGCAATGAATATTCCTGATCTTTCCGGAGCGGGGCCTTCTAGGATCTTCGGCATGGCGACGAGACTCGTGCAGATCAACATGAAGGCCCGGGACGATGCGGCGCTCGGCCGGTTCTGGGCGGAGGCGCTCGGCTGGGGCATCGACAGCGAGGCGCCCGGCGTGACCAACCTCGAACCCGTGGGCTTCGCCTATCCCGACCCGGCGGCGGTCTGCATCGACTTGGTCGTCAGCGAGGAACCCAAGACGGTGAAGAACCGGGTCCACCTCGACCTGGCCACCACCTCGGCCGCCCACCAGGCGGAACTGGTGGCGCGCTTGAAGGGCCTCGGCGCCACGCTCGCGGACGTGGGGCAGGGTGACGTGCCCTGGACGGTCATGGCCGATCCGGAGGGCAACGAGTTCTGCGTCCTGGAGCCCCGCGAGGTGTACCGGGACACCGGGCCGATCGCCGCGGTGGTGGTCGACTGCGCCGACCCGCGAGGAATGGCCGGGTTCTGGGGGGAAGCGATGGACTGGACGGTGCACGAGGTCGCCGACGGTTTCGCGTCGATGCGTTCCGCCCGGGGCGTCGGCCCGTACCTGGAGTTCATCCGCACGTCCGATGCCAAGAGCGGGTGGAATCGCGTCCATCTCGACGTCAGCCCCTACCGCGGGGACGACCCGGCGGCGGAGGAGGCCCGGCTGCGCGCCCTCGGTGCCACCGACCCCGGGATCGACCAGTCCTCGATCTCCTGGAGGATCCTGGTCGACCCGGAGGGCAACGAGTTCTGCCTGCTCAGTCCGCGCTGAGGCGCGGTGGGGGTGCCGGTCGTACTCGGGCCGGCGGCCGGTAGGAGGGGGCCGGGTGACGGGGCCGGGCGGTGAACGGTTCACCCCCGATTGGATTGACGCGAACATGACGTGCATCGTTGTCGGGCCCGGAACCGCGGTGCCAGGATCGGCGCACTGTCCGTACGAACCAATGGGAGAACCCATGAGGATGCGTACCGCTCTGCCCGTCGCCCTGCTCACCGCGGTCGGCCTGTTCGCCGGCGTCAACACCGCCACGGCGGCGGGCGGCGGCTACCCCGGCTTCCAGTGCTTCAAGACCGCCGACCGCGACGTGTACTGCAGCGACGCCAAGGTCAAGAACCACGCCACGGGCGCCGCCTGGATCGCGTCCTGCCCGGCCGACGTCGTCGCGCACATCAGCGGCAAGCCGTACATCGCGGCCTCGCGCCCCGCCTCGGCGCACAGCTGTTGATCCTGCGCAGGAGCTGACGAGCCCGCCCGGTGGACATCCGCCGGGCGGGTTCGGTCGTCTCCGGGCTCGGTGGCCCCGGGGGCCGGGTCAGCGGGTGAGGGTCGGGACGGCGCCGCCCTCGACGTGGTCGACCCGCACGCCCGGCAGGCCGCGGGACCAGGCGGCGGCCACCGCGGCGAGCTCGGCGCGGGGGAGCGGGGCGGGGCCGAGGCCGATCGGGAAGTGGGTGCGGCCGTCGCGGGTCCGGTACGGCTGGGGCCAGGCGTGGAGCCCGGTGGCACCGGCCTCCTCCAGGGCGGCGAGGAGGCTGCGGAGGCGGCCGCGCGCCGGGCCGACGGACTCCTGGTCGGCGGAGACCACGGCCCAGGCGGCGTGGCGGCGGTGCAGCGGGGGCGGGGTGAGCAGGGCGGGCCAGGGGTCGGGGTCGGTGGTGGTGAGTTCCCAGGCGCGGTAGAGCTCCTCGGTGAGTTGGTCCCTGGTGTCCGGTCCCACCTGGGTGGTGCAGCTGCGGACGGGGGTGGAGGGGGTGAGCACGGTCAGCGGGCCCCCGGTCGGTCCGGCGGCGGGTTCCGCGGTGAGGGTGACGGGTTGGCGCCAGTCCCAGGAGGCCCAGGTCTCGGTGAAGCGCTGGAACAGGTCGTCCTCGGGAGTGTCCGGCAGGTCGAGGACGGTCCGGGCGGCGAGCACCGACCAGGCGAGCGAGGGCAGTTGGCCGAACGGCGCGCCGTCCAGGCCGCGGGCCCGGGCCCAGGACTTGACCTGCCGGGCCAGTCGGACGAACCGCGGCCGTTGCTCGCCGAGCGCGGAGCGGATCGCCTCGGCGTCGGTGACCGCGCTCAGTGCGACGGCCGCCGCCTCGCCCAGTTCGGTGCGCCGGGCGACCGCCTCGGCGGGGTCGAGGACGCCGGTGAACACTACGGCGAGGTCGACGGTCAGCCCGTCCGCCTCCAGCCGCAGCCCCGGCACCCGGGCGCCGCGCACCTCGCGGAGCCGACGGGCCTGCGGCAGGGCCGTCGCCACCCGGGCCAGCACCCCGGGAAGGTCCGCCGGGCCGGGCAGCGCCGCCACCAGGTCCAGGTCGCCGCCGTCCAGCTGGCAGCCGAGCCGCCGCGAGCCGACCTGGTGGACGACCCCCTCGGGCAGCGCGGCGGTCAGTCGGCGGGCCAACTCGTCCGCGACGGCGGTGCGTTGCGGGGGCTCGGGGTGGAGCGACACCGTCGGCTCCGCCGGGAGCACCCGCACCTGGCCCGTTCCCAGGGTGACCACCGCGCGCGGGCGCATCGGCTCCTCGCCCCGGCGGGACAGCACCACCAGCTCGCCGACCAGGGCGTCCGTCCCGCGCAGCCGGGCGGCGCAGTCGGCGGCCACCCGCTGGGGGTCGTCGCTGCGCCCGAGGCTCAGGTGCGGGGTGTACCCCTCGGCGCGGCCCCGGCAGCGGGGGAACCGGCCTTCGAGGGCGTGCCGCAGTGCCGCCCAGGGGTCGGCCGCAGTGGCGGCCGGGTCCAGCCAGATCGTCGCGTCCTCGCGGTGGCCGAAGGTGTGCACGCCCTCCAGCCGGGCGGTGAAGGGGGCCACCTCGGCGGCGGCCGCGCCGAGCAGTGGCAGCGCGCGGTCGAACGCGGACTCCGGCACGAAGCCGAACAGCAGGTTGACGTGCGGGGGCCAGCGGCGCAGCTGCGGGTCGTACGCGGCGCGCAGGTCCTGGATGGGCGGCCACAGCTCCTCGGGCGGGAGCCAGGCGACGGCCGTCCGGGCGGTGGGCGCGGCGTCCAGGGAGTCCGGGGAGGCGGCACCGTCGAGGGCGAGGGCGAGGTCGACGACCAGGCCGTAGTGGTCGGAGGGGTGGAGGCCGTCGGCGGTGGGCCGGTCGCCGAGCAGGGCGGCGGCGGTGACAGCGGCCCGGTCGGCGCGGTACAGGACGCGGTCGATCCGGCCCGGGCGGCCGGTGAGGGAGGAGACGGCGGCGAGCGGGTTGACGGTCGGGTCGAAGGTGGGGGTGTCGTCGCCCCGGCCGTGCACCTGGGTCCAGGCGTCCCGGAGGCCGAGTGCCGTGGCGGGGCCGTCCGGTCCGGAGCGGGCGTCGTTGAAGTCGCCGAGCAGCAGCAGTTCTCCTTCGACGCCGGCCAGGCCCTCGGCCAGCCGGGTGAGTTCGGCCTGGCGGCGGGCCGGGCCGTCCGTCGAGTGGTCGCTGCTGAGGTGGACGGCGGCGACGGTCAGCGGCGCGTCGGCGGCCCGGACGGTGACGGCCGTGACGGCCTTGTGCGGGCCCAGCGCGTGCCGGCCGGCCTCCAGGACGGGGAGACGGCTGAGCACCAGCAGGCCGTACTCGGGCACGTCGCGGCCGGAGGGGTCGGTGCCGAGGACGTAGCGCTCCCGGACCCAGGGCTCCGCCAGCAGCTGGACGACCAGGGCGGGCTCGACCTCCTGGAGCGCGATGACGTCGGCGTCGGCGGCCGCCAGCTCGGCGAGCAGCAGCGGTCGGCGGCGGGCGGTGGCGATCCGGTCGGCGTCGTAGCGGTCCCACAGGGTGTTCCAGGTGACCACGCGCAGGGTGCCGGTGGCGGTGGGAATGTCTGTGGTGGTGGCGGGAGTACCGGTGCCGGTGGCGGCGGTCGGGCCGGTTCCGTCCGTGGTGCCGTCCGCGGTGTGGTGGGGCTGCCAGCCGCCGTCCGGCCGCCAGGCGTACGGGGTGGTGGCGGTGAAGAAGGGCGCGGGCAGGTGGCGCGGTTCGGCGCGGTGCCCGGCCTCGGTGGTGTCGAGGTCGTCCACGCCGGTGGAGCGGTCCCACACCACGACGCCGTCGGCCTCGACCTGGTACACCCGGTGCCAGGGGATCTCGCCGGACGCCAGGAAGGCCTCCAACGGGACGCGCGCGATGCGGTCGTCGCGCTGGCGCACGCCCAGGGTGAACCGGGCCGGGTCGAAGCGGGCGTCCCAGCGGATCCGCTGGCAGACCTGTTCGATGGGGCGCATCAGTCCTCCTCGGAGTCGAGCGTTCCCGCCGTGTCCTCCACGGTGCCACCGGCGCCGACGTACCAGGTGCGGTGTGCCTGGCCGGGGTAGGGCGGGTTGAAGCGGTGCAGTTGGGCGGAGAGCACCTCGGGCGGTACCGGGTGCGGGCGGACGGCGTTGCGGCGCAGCAGTTCCTGCTCGCCGACCAGCAGCACCACCTGGGTGACCAGGGCGTCGCGGCGCCGGGCGGTGCCGTGGACGTGGGAGCGCTGCTCGCGGTTGAGTGAGGTGGCGTCCCAGACCACGGTGGCGGCCCGGTCGGCCAGGGCGGAGTCCAGCCGGGCCATGGCGGTGCGCAGCACCTCGGGGTTGTTGCGCTGGTCGGCGCGCGAGCCGCGGGCGGCGCGCAGGTCGTCCAGGCTGATCCGGGCCGAGACACCGGGCAGGGCGGCCGCGAAGGTGCTCTTGCCGCTGCCGGACGGGCCGCTCAGGTGGACCAGCCGCGGGAAGCGGCCGTCGCGCCAGCGCCAGGTGGCGGCCACCGCCTCCTCGACGGTGCTGATCCGGCCGAGGGCGTAGGCCTCGCGGGCCTGGGCCCAGCAGCGGTCGGCGGCGTCCGGTGCGTCGGCGGCGAGGTCGGCGAGAGCCTCGCGCAGGCCGGTGCGCAGCCAGGCCAGTGGGTCGGGGTCGAGCAGTCCGGCGTCCTCGGCGTGCAGGGCCGACCAGGCGACCTGCTCGCGCTCGGCGGGCCAGGGGGCGGTGGCCGCGGCCACCGCGTGCAGCACCCCGAGGTCGGCGGCGCTCGCGAGCCGGACCAGCCCGGCGCGGCGCTCGGTGTCCGGGTACGGCTGCTGGAGGCCGGGGTGCAGTCCGACCAGGTCGGCGACCCGGCGGGCCAGGGGCAGGCCCAGGCGGTCGGCGAGCCGGGGTGCGAGCGACTCCCGGCGGGCGGAGCGCAGCGCGGTGGCCAGCACGCCGGCCAGACGGGCGTCGCCGGTGCGGCCGAGCTCGTCGAGGCGGGCGGAGACGTCGGCCAGCTCCTCCGACCGGCGGTCGGGGCCGGGGGCGGTCGGGGCTCCGGGCACGGGCACGGGCACGGGTGTGGGTGCGGGTGCGGGTGCGGGTGTGGGGGAGGGGACGGGCACAGTGGTGAGTTCGGGCAGGTCCAAGGCCTCGGCCAGCAGCGGGAGTTCGGGCAGTCGGCCGGACCGGATGTCCCAGAGCGGGGCGTCGGGACCGAGGCCGTTCTCCACCACGGCGGCGTACATCCAGTGGGTGTCGGTCCGTACGTGCTCCGGGCGGACCCACTTGGCGACCCGCACGCCGAACTCGCCCCGGGGGAAGCCCCGGACGGTCCGGACCACGTATCCCTCCTGGCGGTCGAGGTCCAGGCGCAGGGCGCGCAGGGCCCGTTCGTCGAAGCGGCCGCGCCAGAGCACCCGGGGTGTGGGGATGCCGAGGCGGCGCAGGAAACGCACGGTGGCGTCCCAGTCGAGGCACTCGTCCCGGTCCGTCCAGACCGAGAAGCCGTAGAACCAGCTGTCCAGGTCGGTGTACGGGATGGAGTGCCGGGCGAACAGGTTCTCGCCGCAGATCCGCCAGCCGTCCGGGATGCGGGCGCCGACCCGGTTCTGCAGGCCCTTGACCCAGGCGCGGGAGGGGTGGTGGGCGGAGTCCAGCGAGCGGGCGTGCAGTCCGTCGGGGTAGAGGGTGGTGTTCTCGCCGTCCAGCTTCTCGGTGACCACGATCTCCGCCCCGGCTAGGGCGGAGACGTCCCCGGTCCGTACGTCGTCCGCCGCAGCCCCCGGTGACCAGGGGAGATGCGGCGTCCGGGGGTAGTGCACACGCATGCTCGGCTCCCTGAACGTCCTTGATCCGGCGGCCACTGTAGGAGCCGCTGGGACGGGAGGGCCACCGATTAAAGCTGCTGGTGGGGGCTTTGCCGGGACTGCTGCCGGGGGTTCGGTCGGGTACGGGAACGGGAGGGTACGGGAACGGGAGGGGCCGGGAGGGGGCCGGTGCGGGTCGGGGATCAGTCGATGCGGTGCTCCTGCCAGAAGGGCGTCAGGTCGACGGACGTCGCGGCCTGGGCGGCGGCCTTGAACTCGGCGGTGGTGGAGACGCCGAACCAGTGGGCGCGGACGTAGTCGTGCAGCAGCGCGGACATCGTGTCCGTGCCGATCAGCCGGCGCAGTTCGTGCAGGGCGCAGGAGCCGTGGTCGTAGATGACCGCCTCGTAGCGGTCGGGGTGGGTGTCCCAGTAGCTCATCGGATTGGTGAGGCGTTCGGCCGGGCTCCGGAAGGGAGTCGCGGCGGTGCAGCCCTCCTTCGTCCGGCCCATCTCGACGTCCATGGCGTACTCGGCGAAGGACTCGTCCAGCCAGGGTGCGCGGTACTGGTCGTCGCCGACGATGCCGTACCACCACTGGTGCGCCAGCTCGTGGATGACGGCGGAGGGTCGGATCCGGTCGAGGACGAAGGCCGGGTACTCCATGCCGCCGAACTCGAAGGCGTCGTCGAGGACGGTGGCGACGTCCCCGTACGGGTAGGGGCCGTAGCGGGCGGAGTGGTCGTCGATGGTCCGCAGGGAGAGGTCCAGCATCGCGCGGGCGTCCTCGGCGGAGACGCTGCTGACCGAGTAGACGGCGACCCGGACGCCGTCGCCGGACCGGCCCTCGATCCGGTGGAAGGGCCCGGCGGCCCAGGCGAACTCGCGGACCTGCCGGGCGCCGATCCGGGTGACCGTGCGGCCCGGGCGCCCGGGGGTGTCGACGGCGGTGCCGGTGGCGGGCACCAGGACCTCGGTGGGGTGGTCGAGGGTGACGGCGAAGTCGGAGGCGAGGCCGTAGAACGACTCGCCGAGCTCGCTGTACGGGTCCAGGTGCCAGCCCGATCCGTCGTGGACGGCGAGGACGGGCAGGGCGTTGCCGATGAAGCTGAACGCGCCGTCCCGGCCGAAGCGGTCGAGGCCGTCGGGGACGTCGACGCCGAGGTCGAACTCGACCGTGTCGGAGGCGCCCTGGTGCAGCGGGTGGGCCAACGGGACGCGCAGCGCGGTGCAGTCGACCTCCGCGGTGCCGTCCAGACCGGTCACCCGGACGGACGGGGTCGCGCAGCCGCCGCGGAAGTTGTCCCAGAGGCGCAGGTAGACCTCGTGCAGGGGCTCGGGCGAGGTGTTGGTGAAGACGATCCGCTCGTGGCCGCGCCAGTGAGCTCCGGTGGCGTCGCTGCTCAACTCCACGGTGTAGGCGGGGGCGCCGGGGGTGCGGGTCGGGTCGGAGGGGGCGCGGCCGGGTGGCGCGGCGCCCACCGAGAGGAGCACGGTGAGGACAGCGAGCAGGGGGAGGAGGCGCCGTGCGCGGGAGGGTGCACCGGGCCGGTCGAGGAGTCGTTGGACGGTGGTGGTGAACCGGGCGGACGTGACCGGCCGGAAGGGTGGGCCGGTGGACTTCATCATGGAGGACCTCGGAAACCTCGGGGACGTCGGAAGCAGGGCTGCAGGCGTGGGTGCCGGAGAGGTGGTCAGCGCGTCGCCGGCACCGAGCCTGAGAACGGCCCCCACCGGCCAGGGGACACGCGGCAGCCCTCCGTCGGGGTGATCCGGCCTGGTCAGCGGAGTGGCTGGTCGGCTTCCGGGGACTCGGCCAGTAGCCGCAGCAGCGCGTCGGCGACCTGGGCCGCACCGGCCGTGCCGACCGCGCTCGTCAACGCCGTCCAGTCCGGGGCGGGAGGAGCGGTGGCAGCCACGGAGGCCAACTGTCTGAGCTTCTCGACCAGGCCTTCCCGTACGGCCGCAGCCGTACGGTGGCGGCCGAGGTCGGCGGCGCGGGCGATGCCGCCGTGGATCAGGTCGAGGGCCTTGCCCGCGCCGTGGGCGCGCAGGGCCAGTGCCTCCTCCTCGTCGAACACCTCCGGTGGCCAGCGCAGGCGGACGTCGGCGCCGAGTACCCGGCTGTGGAAGCGGCCGTTGAAGATCTGGCTGAGGTTCTGCGGCGGCAGGCAGAGCGTGGGGGTGCCGAGCTGCCCGGCCTCCAGGAGGGTGGTCAGCCCGGGGGAGGTGAGCAGGACGTCGCAGTCGGCGAGGCGGTGCAGGAAGTCCTGGTGGCGGAGGGCGCCGACGGTGGTCACGGGCGGGTGGGCGCAGGAGTCGACCAACTGCGCGGCCAGCCAGGCCGGCAGGTTGCCCGCGATGTGCACCTCGGTGACCCCGCTCGCGGTCAGTGCCTCCAGCGCGGCGGGCAGCACGAGCTGGGGATAGCTCGCCCAGTCCGTGAGGTGGGGCGCGCGCAGCCCGCCGAGGTTGAGCAGGGCGCGCCGAGGGTGGGGCGTGGGAGGGCTGCTGCGGGCGGTGCCGCCGTCGGCGATCACGGCGTCCACCCAGCGCAGCCGGTGCACGTCGGCCAGCACCCCGACGCCCTCCGGCGGCAGTTCCACGCACCGCTGGGCGCAGTACACCTCGGCGTCCAGCGGGAGGTCGGGCCGGTCGCCGTCCGTCCAGAGGAACGGCAGGCTGTCCACGAACACCACCGGCACCCCGCAGGCCCGCAACGCCTTCGCCAGCACACCGTCCAGCACCACCAGTGCCGCCTGCACCCGCTGCGCCCGGACGATCCGGCCCAGCTCCTGGTCGGACCGCTCGTCCGGGAGGTCGAACCAGCGCTCCACCGGCTGTTCGGCGAGCAGCGGTCTGCCCAACCCGGAGGCGAGGCCGATGAATCTCAGCCGCCTGCTGCTGTGGGCCCGGAGGGCGGACAGGACCGCGCTCAACTTCCCCGAACTGCCCCAGCCGCACTCGACCCCGGCCACGGCGACCGTCGTGGTGCCCGCCGTCGTGGTCCCTGCCCTCGTGATCCCTGTCCTCGCCCGCATCCGTGTCAACTCCCCCGCCCGTACCGGATCTTCTGTCGCTCCGCATTCGTACCAGGCGCTCGGAGAAGGGGCGGTTCGACTACCTACGGAAAAGCGAGACCTAACCACCCCGATAGGTGAAGTTCCCGCTCGGTGCATTGACGGACGGACGGAGGGGCGGAGGGATGGGCAGGCGGGCGGCCGGTCGGCCGGCCGGAGGCTGGGCGACCGGCCGCACTCAGGCCCTTCCGTGAGGCTGTTCCGGTGGGCGTGACGCGTGGTCACGCGTGGTCCGGGAGTCGTGCTCCGCCGCCTCGGCGAGGCGCTTGATGTGCGCCAGCCGGCGGTCCCAGTCGGCGGCGAGCGAGGCCATCCAACGCGCCGTGGCGTCGAGCGCCGCGGGCCGCACCGTGTAGCGCACCTCGCGCCCGATGCGGTCGCCGCTCACCAGTCCGGCGGCGTCCAGGACGGCGAGGTGCTTGACCACGGCCTGGCGCGAGACGGGAAGGTGCCGGGCGAGCGTCGTCGCGGTGGCCTCGCCCTGTGCGGCGACCAGTTCGAGCAGTCGGCGTCGCGTCGGGTCGGCCAGGGCCGTGAGGACGGTGTCGACCGTCTCGGCGGCGCCGTGGGGTTCGTCGGTCACGTGGCGGGCTGTTCGGCGCGCGTCCTGAGCGCGTCGAGCTCCTGGCGCCAGCCGCCGGTGTTGTCCTCGACCGCCTTGCCGCGCAGTTCCTCGGAGCCGGCCAGTGCCGCGAAGCCGCTCTCGACCACGCGCAGCCGCGTCCTGCCGTCCTCCGGGGTCAGCGTGAACTCGACGAGGGTGCTGTTGTCCTCGCGCAGTTCCTCGCCGGGGAACGCGCTGGCCCAGCGGTAGGCCAGGTAGGTCGGCGGCTCGACCTTCTCCACGCGTACCGGGAAGTCGCCGTACTCCGGGTTCCTGGCCACCAGCTCCTCGCCCTCCCTGGCCACGGTGCCGGGCAGGCTCGCCTTGTCGGCGACCCAGAAGCCGGGCTCGGCCACCAGGGACCAGACCCGCTCCAGGGGCGCCTCGATCAGGGTCTCGCGTTCGATCCGGTCCTCGCTCATGAGGGAGCTCCTTCGCTTGCGGACAGTGGATGCAACTCCAGAGTTGCACGTCGCACCGCCGGGTGCAACCCGAGGGTTGCGCCTCGCGAGGGCTCGTCGCGGAGGAGCTCGGCCCTCGCCCTGCCGCGCCCGGCCGGCTACCGCCCGGGGGTGGCCTCCTCGATGGCCGTGAGCAGGCGGGTGTGGACGGCGGTGGCGGCGGCGCGGGTGGCCGGGTCCTGGTCCTTCAGCAACGGGGTGATCAGCTCGGCGGCCGCGGCGAGGACCGGCACGGGCACGGTCGCCTCGCGCAGGTGGAGGAGCTGGGAGGCGGCCCGCTCGCCGGGCGTGGCCTGGGTGCGGGCGTCGGGGATGAGGGCGGTGAGGCCCCGGGGGAGCGGCTGAGTGCTGGTCACCCGCCCCATTCTTCCGTGCCCCGACGGCTGCCGGCCCCATGGCCAGCCCCCATGGCCGGTCGGCACGGCCGGTCGGTGGCGGCCGCGCGGGCAGGCCCCGGTCGAGATAACTCCTCGTCGGGCGAAGCGCTCGATGCCATGCTGTGCGAATGTCTGACGCATCGTATGAAGAGAATGTCGCTCCGATACCCGCCACGGAGGCGGCTCCGCCGGAGCCTGCGCAGGAGCCCCGGCTCCGGCCCTGGAAGGCCCCGGCGGTGTTCGCGGCTGCCGGACTCGTGGTCGGCGCCGGCGCCGTCGGACTGGCCTGGGGCCTGTCCGGACCCGGGGACGACGAGCCCTTCACGCTGGTGGGCCAGGCACGGATCAGCACCTCCGACCCCACCAAGTCGGGTACCTGAAACGGTGCCAGGGGCTTGGACGACGTGGACAAGGACGCCCTGGTGACCGTTCGCGACGCGGCGGGCCGGGTGGTGGCGACCGGCACCCTGGGGCAGGGCGAGTACCACGACTCCGCCTGCCGGTTCCCGATCGTGCTGCCCGACGTGCCGGGCGGTTCGGACTCCTACTCGGTGCAGGTGCTCTGGCACCCGAGGACGAAGGTCACGAACGAAGAGGCGCGGACGGGCGGCCTCGTGATCGATCTCAAGTGATCGGTCTGCACTGATCGGCCCCAAGTGACCGGCCCCAAGTGACCGGTCCCGACTGATCGATCCGGAGTAGCGGCCACGGCGGGTGACGTCAGTCCTCGAACACCCGCCTCAACTTCCCGAGTGCGGACTCGATCTCCGCCATGTCCGCGGCCGAGAGCTTCGCGACGTAGGCGTCGTGGAGCTCCCGCTCGTACCGGAGCACGGCCTGCCGGTAGGCCGCGCCGCGGGCCTCCAGGCGGAGGACGTGGACGCGTCCGTCCTGGGGGCTGCGCTGCCGGGAGAGGTAGCCGTCCTCCTCCAGGCGCGCCAGGTGCTGGCTGACGGCGCCCCTGGACACGCCCAGGCGCTCGGCCAGGTCCTTGGGGGTGATGCCCGGGTCGGCCACGATCCGCCCGAGCACAAGGTGCTGTTGGGCGGTGAGCCCGAAGTCGCCGTAGCGGGGCGCGTGCCGTTCCGAGAGGAGCCACAGGTCCGCGAAGAGCCGGTCGATCCGGGTGATGCGGGCGTGTAGGTCGGCGCTGTCGGGTCTTTCTCCGGTGTCCATCGGGCCCGTCAGTCCGTGGTCGGCGGCTGCTCGGCGGCGCGGCTGCGCCTCCTGAGCCCCAGGCGGGACCGGACCGCCCGGACGGCCTCCTTGCCGACGCCCGCCATGCCGATGAGGGCGCAGGTCTCGGCGACCACGAGCGTCCCGCCGAAGGCGGCGGCCTTGGTGCCGGACTCCAGCGGGAGGAAGAGGATGACGAGGACGGCCACGTAGGTCAGGGCGCTCAGGATGAGGAGCGCGATGCCGATTCTGAACCTGAGCGGCTTCTTCGGGGGCGCTGAGGTGGCCGGGGTCGCAGTCATGGAAATAGTTTAGAAATCTAAATCATCCGTGGTCAAGGACCCCGGCGGGCTCCGGGTCGAGGGGCGGTCGGGAAAGGGTTTGGCGGGGCGGCCGGGAAATCTTGTATGGTTCTTCGCGAATCATCCAGAGGGGTGGAGGGACCGGCCCTACGAAGCCCCGGCAACTCCCCGTTCGACCCGGCGTCCGAAGTACGCGCCGTGCCGTCCGGGGTCAGTGCCAACTCCGGCCTGTCGCCAACGTGGCGCGGGGAAGATGAGGAGACACGGTGCTCTCAGTGCTGTCCTTCGCCCGGGCGCTTCCCGCCCCGGCCCTTTCGCGTACCCGTTTCGTGCTCGGCGCAGGCGATCTGCTGTTCCCGCAGGCCTGTTTCCGCTGACCACCCCGCTCCCACCCCACCGGAGCGCCCGTGAGCCGTACCCACCCGTCGCTCACGGGATCTGAGACTGGAGTACCCGTCCATGGAGAACACGAGCGGCGTCGGCGTGCTCGACAAGATCACCTCGATCCTCGGCACCCTGGAGGCCGGTCCGGCCACCTTGGCCGGGCTGGTCGACGCCACCGGGCTGGCCCGGCCGACCGCCCACCGGATCGCCGTCGCACTGGAGCACCACCGGCTGCTCGGCCGGGACCTCCAGGGCCGGTTCGTCCTCGGCCCGCGGCTCGCCGAGCTCTCGGCGGCGGCCGGTGAGGACCGCCTGCTGGCCGCGGCGGGCACGGTCCTCACCCACCTGCGCGACGTCACCGGCGAGACCGCCCAGCTGTACCGCCGGCAGGGCGAGGTCCGGATCTGCGTGGCGGCCGCCGAACGCCTCTTCGGCCTGCGGGACACCGTGCCCGTGGGCCTCGCGCTGCCGATGAAGGTCGGGTCCGCCGCCCAGGTCCTGCTGGCCTGGGAGGAGCCCGAGCGGCTCCACCGCGGACTCCAGGGCGCCCGGTTCACCGCCACCGCGCTGAGCGGGGTGCGGCGCCGGGGGTGGGCCCAGTCGATCGGCGAGCGCGAGCCCGGCGTGGCCTCCGTCTCCGCGCCCGTGCGGGGCCCGGCCGGCCGGGTGGTGGCCGCCGTATCCGTCTCGGGGCCGATCGAACGGCTCAGCCGGCACCCGGGGGCCCGCCTCTCCCAGGCCGTCATCGAGGCGGCGGGCCACCTCACGGACGCACTGAACAGGCCCTGACCGGGCCGTCGGCTGACGTGGGGTGACCGGTCCGGGGCCCGGACCGGACCCGAGCGCTCG
>NZ_JBHYGR010000179.1:0-16269 GCF_042738155.1 Kitasatospora sp. NPDC059088
TTTTGTTTTGTCGTCGGCAGCGTCTTTTGTGTATAAGAGACTGGGCCGATGCGGTCGCCGAGGGTGCCCATGGTGACCAGGAAGCCGGCGATCAGGAAGCCGTAGATGTCGATGATCCACAGCATCTGGGAGGCCGAGGGGGCCAGGGCCTCACTGATGTGCGGTACGGCCAGGTGCAGCACGCTCACGTCGATGGAGAGCAGGAGGGTGGGCAGCGCCAGTACGGCCAGCCCCAGCCACTGGCGTGGACCGGCCTGCTGGGGGGAGTCGGCGGTGGTGCTCAACGGGGTTCCTTTCCGGAAGTCCGGGGGTGTACGGGGGTTCCGCCCCGTGGGGCGGTCGGTGGAGCGGTCGTGCGGGGCCCGGCGGGGTCGGAGCGACCAGGTGCCGGGCGACGGCCAGCGCGTTGGCGTGGTCGTACAGGTAGAAGTGGCCGCCGGTGAACATCAGTCGGCGGAAGCCCGCGGTGGTCTCCAGCGACCACAGGTGCAGGCGCTCGGCGAGGACGACCGGGTCGTCCGTCGCGCCGAGGGCGAGGATCGGCCCGGCCGGGCCGGTCAGCGGCCGCTCATGGGCCTCCATCGCCTCCAGGTCGGCCCGGATGGCGCGCAGCGCGGGCCCGAGGAGGTCGGCGCGGGCCAGCAGCCCCGGTGCGATGCCGCCGATCTCCTGGAGGTGGGCGAGGAGTTGGGCGTCGGTGCGGTCGCGGGCGGACGGCGGCCCGCCGCCGAAGCACGGCGGCTGCCGGGCCGAGACGGCGAGCAGTTCGGGCGGCAGGCCCTTGTGCTCCATCGCCCGGGTGAGCTCGTACCCGAGGATGCTGCCGAAGCTGTGCCCGACCACCGTGTACGGCAGCGGATCCGCCCCGGTGAGGTCGGCCAGCGCCCGGACCAGCGCCTCGACCAGCGGCTCGACCCTGGTCGGTGGTGCCTCGCCGAGGCGCACGCCGCGGCCCGGCAGCTGGGCCACCAGGAGTTCGACGTCCGCGGGCAGCACCTCCCGCCAGCCGCGGAAAGCGGAGGGCCAGCCGCCGGCGTGCGGCAGCGCCACCACCCGTCGGCGCGGGCGCGGCCCGGCGCCCTTGGCCGGCGCTCCCAGGCGCGTCCACCAGTCACCCATCGCCGGCCTCCCCCGCCCGCGGGCCGGCCGGGCCCGAGCGGCCCGCGAACAGCGGGTGGTGGGCGCGCAGGTGGTCGACCACCCGCCGCTGGTGGGGTTGCAGGCGCTGGCCGGGCAGGTGTTCCAGGGAGTGCAGGAACGGGTCGTCGGGGGCCGGCAGCCCGGCGACCGCGCAGGCCGTCGCCAGCACCAGCGTCGGCTGGTACCACGCCGAGTAGCCGCCCTCGTGGGCCAGGACGATCCGCCCGTCCGCCAGTTCGTCGGCCAGTCCGCACAGGGCCGCGGTCATGGCGTGGAAGGTGCGGCTGGTGCACAGCATCCGGCCCATCGGGTCGTGCCCGCCCGCGTCGACCCCGGCCGCGACCAGGATCAGGTCGGGGCGGAAGGACCGGGCGGCGGGCGCCACCAGCTGCTCCACCACGGCGAGGTAGGCCTCGTGCCCGGAGCCCGCGGGCAGCGGCACGTTGAGCGTGGTGCCGGCGCCCGCGCCCGCGCCGGTCTCCAGGACCAGGCCGGACGCCGCCGGGAACAGCCCGTCCTGGTGGACCGAGACGTACAGCACGTCCGGGTCCTCGTAGAAGACCCGTTGCAGGCCGTTGCCGTGGTGGACGTCCCAGTCCAGGACCAGCACCCGGCGCGCGCCGTGCCGCCGCGCGGTGCGGGCCGCGACCGCCAGGTTGTTGTAGAGGCACAGCGCCATAGCCCGGTCCGGTTCCGCGTGGTGGCCGGGCGGGCGCACCAGGCAGTAGGCCCGGCGGAACCGGCCGTCCAGGACGGCCGTGACGGCCTGGGCGCAGGCCCCGGCGGCGAGCCGGGCGGCCCGCGCGCTGTGGTAGTTGACGGGTGCGTACACCCCGGCGTCGCCCGCGCCGGCCGCCGAGGCGGCCTCGACGCGTTCGAGGTGCTCCGGGGTGTGCACCAGCAGCAGGTCCTCGTCGGTGGCGGGCGTCGGGGTCACGGCGGTGAACCGCTCCAGGACGCCGGCCGCCCGCACCAGGCCCTCCGCCCGGCGCAGGTCCGGGTCGACGGCGAACTGTCGCAGCGGCTCGATCCCGGGCCCCACCGGCAGGTAGCCGGCGCCGGGCCCGGGGTCGTGCCAGAAGCACAGCTCGTGGCTGTACCAGGCGAGTTCGGGAACGCTCACGCGGCGGACGCACCCAGCGGGGCCCGGCGCACGCCGGAGACCCTCTCGATGTACGCCAGGTAGTGCTCGCGCTCCTCGTCGGGGGTGCGCTTGGTGCGGAAGGTGGTCTCCAGCAGGTCGAGCACCTCGCCGGCCTCGGCGGGGCTGATCGGGCCGGCGCCGATCCGCTCCTCGGCGGCGCGGATGCGAGCGGCCGGCTCGACCACGCCCCGGGTGTGCTCCTGCGGGTCGGTGGCGTGGTTGCGGGTGACGGCGATGGCCTTCAGGACGGCCGAGAAGAACGCCTCGGTGTCGGGTGCGGCGGTCATGCGGTGCTCCCCTCCGGGATGCGGTGCGCGGATGTGCGGACGGGTGGGTCAGGGGATCCGGGTCGGTCTGGGAGTCTCCGGGTCCGGGTCGGTCAGGGGATGAGGCCGCAGGCCCGGCCGGCGCGCGCCAGCACGGCCAGCGCCTCGTCCAGGTCGGCCTCGGAGTGGGCGAGGTTGACGATCGTGCGCAGCCGGGGCAGCGTCCGCGGCACCGCCGGGTAGACGATCGGCTGCACGAACAGCCCGTCGCGCTGGCACAACCGGGCCATCGCTCCGGCCTGTTCGGCGCTGCGGCAGATCACCGGCACCACCGGGGTCTCGCTGTGCAGGGTGTCGAAGCCGAGGGCGCGCAGCTGCTCGCGGTAGCGGGTGGTGCGGGCGCGCAGGTCGCGGGTGAGTTCGGGTGCCGCGGCCATCACCTCGATCGCGGCCTTGGCGGCGGCGACCTGGGCCGGGGTCGCGGCGGCGGAGAACATCCAGCCGCGGGCGTTGTTCTTGAGCGCGAAGACCAGGTCGCGCGAGCCGGCGACGTAACCGCCCGCGCTGGGCACGGTCTTGGACAGGGTGCCCATCTTGACGTCGATCCGGGCCGGGTCGAGGCCGAAGTGCTCGGTGATGCCGCGTCCGGTGTCGCCGAGGACGCCGAGGCTGTGCGCCTCGTCGACCATCAGCGGGGCGTCGTAGCGCTCGCACAGCTCGACGATGCCGGGCAGGTCGGCGATGTCGCCGTCCATGCTGAACACGGCGTCGGTGACCACCAGGCGGCCCCGGTCGCCCGCCTTCCGCAGGGCGCGTTCCAGGTCGGCCAGGTCGTTGTGGGCGTAGGTGATCACCTCGGCGCCGGAGAGCCGGTAGCCGTCGAGGATGCTGGCGTGGTTGTAGACGTCGCCGATGACCACGTCGCCCGCGCCGACCAGGGCGCCCACGGTGGCGACGTTGGCCATGTACCCGCTGGAGAACACCACGGCGTCCTCGGCGCCGAGGAAGTCGGCGATCGCCAGCTCCAGTTCACGGTGCAGGTGGAGGGTGCCGGCCAGCAGCCGCACACCGTGGGCGCCGGTGCCGTGGCGCTCCACCGCGTCCAGGACCTGCTGGTCGATGTAGTCGTGGCCGATCAGCCCGAGGTAGCTGTAGGAGGCGAAGTTGAGGAACCAGCGGCCGTCGAACCTGATCCGGGCGCCCTCGGCGCGTTCGATCACCGGCTCGTAGAAGTACTCGTCCCTGGCGACGATCTGACGGTCCTCGGTGGAGAGCGCGTCGATCCGGCGCTCCAGGAAGCTGCCGCCGGGTGCGCCGGACAGCCGGCCGGGCAGGGTGCGTCGGGGCGTCCGGGTGCGCGGCGCCGGGACGGGTTCGGTACGGGCGGCGGGTTCCGCACGGACGGCGGGTTCCGTACGGGCGGCACGGGCGGCGGGGGCGGCGGGCGCGGGGCGCGGCTCGGGCTTCCGTACGGGTGCGGGCCCGGTGTGCGGTGCCGGGTCCCGGTAGCGGTCCCACTCGGGGACGAAGGCGTCGGCGCCCGCCCGGACGGGAGTGGGCGCGGGGACGGGAGCCGCGACGACTGCCGGTTCGGGCACGGGCGCGGGAGCAGGCGCGGGAGCGGGCGAGGGCGCCGGCCGGTCGGCGGCCGCCGCCGTGCGCGGCAGCGCCTCCAGGTGGCCCAGCAGGGCGCCGACGCCGCTGTGCTCGAAGAAGACCATCGGGTCGACGTCGAGCCCGGTGCCGGCCAGCGCCGCGGCCAGCTCGACCGCCATCATCGAGTCGAGTCCCAGCTCCAGCAGGTCGTCCTCACGGGCGACGTCGTCGACGAGCAGGATCTTCCGGACGGCGGCGGTGAGCGGCGGCCACAGCTCGCTCGTGGGTGTCAGGGTGGTGGTCATGGGTGCCCCCTTCGCTCGGGCGGTGGCGGTCAGGACGTAGTGCGCGGGTGGACGGCGGAGGGCCGCACGCAGCAGCGCGACGCCGTCGTCCGGGGTGAGGGCGGGGACGCCGTGGGCGGCGGCCCTGGCGGCGATGTGCTCGCCCATGCCGACGTTCCACAGGCCCCAGCCGAGGCTGTACCAGGGCTCGCCCGCGGCGCGTCGGCGGGCCGCGTAGCCGTCCAGGTAGCCGTTGGCGGCGGCGTAGGCGCTCTGGCCGAGGTTGGCGCGCACGGCGGCGACGGAGGAGAACAGCGCGACGAACCCGGGCGGGTCGTGCCGGGCCGCCAGCTCGGCGAGGGCGTGCACCCCGCCGAGCTTGGGGTCGAACACCTCCCCGATCTGCACCGGGGTCAGGCCGCGGGCCAGGCCGTCGCGCAGCACTCCGGCGGCGTGCAGGATGCCGTCGTAGCGCGCGGCGCCGGCCAGCCGTTCTGGCAGGTCGCGGACGTCGGCGGCGACCGTCTCCAGGTCGCACCGGGCGGCCAGCCGGTCGAGGCGCTGCCGGACCTCTCCGGCCGCCGGGGCGGTGCGGCCGACCAGGGTGAGGTGGGCGCAGCCCTCGTCGGCCAGGAACTCGGCGACCCGCAGGCCGATGCCGCCCAGGCCGCCGGTGATCAGGAAGCGTCCGCCGCGCAGGCGCGGGGGCCGGGCCGCGGCGGACCGGTCGGGTTCGATCACCGGGGCGTACCAGGTGCCGGAGCGCCGGGCCAGGTCCGGCTCGGTGTAGGGGGGCGGCGGCGCGGCCTCGCCCGGTTCCAGGTCGACCAGCCGCACGGTGGTGCGCGGGTGCTCCGCGCGCAGGGTGCGGGCCAGCGCCCACAGCGCCGTCGCGAAGGGGTCGACGGGCTCGCCCCCGGTGAGGTCGTGGGCCCCGGTGAGGTCGTGGGCCGCCGTGGTGACGATCAGCAGGTCGGGCATCGGGGGCCGGGCGGCGAGGCGGCGCACCAGGGTGAAGACGCCCTGGAGGGCCTGGGCCGCGCCGTCCGCGCCCGCCGTCCCCCGGGGTGCCACGTAGACCACCTCGTGCACGGGGTGCTCGGCGAGGACGGCGTCGATCCGTTCCTGTGTCAGTTCCCCGGGCGTCAGGCGGGCGACGGGTGGGGGGCCGGGCGGCGGCGGGGTGTCCGGCGGGGCGATCAGCAGCACGGCCCGGTCGGCGGCCCGGGGCGCGGGGGCCGGTTCGGTCCGCCGCCACCCGGGGGCCTCGATCAGTCCGACGACGGGCCCGGCAGGCTCCACGGGCTCGACGGCCCCGGCCGGCCCCGCAGGCGCGGGGCGCCCGGCGGTGGCGGCCTTGAGGGTGATCCGGTCCAGCTCCAGCAGCACCTCGCCCTGCTGGTTGCAGACGGTGGCCCGCCCGCGCACCGCGCCGCCCGGGCCGCCCGGTGCGGGCGGGTCGAGCTCGACCAGGGCCAGCACCGTCCCGGTGATCCGGCGGCGGGCGGCGATCCGGCCGACGTACCAGGGCAGGCACGCCCCGGCCGCTCCCCCGTCGAGCAGCCCGAGCAGCTGGAACACGCCGTCGAGCAGCGGCGGCGGCACGAAGGCCGCCGCGCGCGGGTCGTCCTCGGCCGTGCGCAGCACCGCCGCGATCCGGCCGGGCCCCCGCTGCGCGGAGCGGACCACCCGGTAGGCGGGCCCGTAGGCGATGCCGCTGGCGCGCCGCCAGGCGTCCAGCTCGGCGAGCGGGACGGCGTCCGGGCAGCCGGCCCGCAGGACGGCGGTGTCGAGGTGGCGCGGCGGCGGCAGCGGGACGCCGTGGGCGCGGGCGGTGCTGTACGCGACCGGGCCGTCGGGGCCGTCGGTGCGTACGGCGCACTGCCCGTCCTCGCCGGTCACCACCGCCAGTTCGACGCGCGGGCCGTCCACCCGCAGCGGCGCGCGGAAGGCGACCTGCTCCAGCGTCCAGGACCGGCCCGGGCTCCGGGTGTCCAGGGCGCGGAGCAGCGCGTCCGCCTGGACGGCGGCGGCGAGGACGGGGTGCTCGCCGATCCGGTGGTCGGCGACCACCGGAACGGCCGCGTCGAGGACGAGCGCCGGCGCGCTCATGTGCGCAGCCCGAAGTGCTCGGTGGCCTTCACCAGGCCGTTGACCTGGATGTCGACCCGGTGCTCGCCCGGGTAGTAGCTGCGGGTCTGCACCTCCTTGACCGGGTGGGTCTTGCGCAGGCGGCGCCGTTCGCCGGCGGCGAGTTCCAGGGTGGTCAGCTTGAAGACCTTGGGGATGCTGCGCCCGTTCCTGCGGACGTGGTGGACGACGTAGTCGACGGTCACGCTGTGGGCGCGGGTGTCGGTGTTCTCGACGTCCAGCTCGATCACGACGGTGTCCCCGACGGTCACCTCGTGCGGGGTGACGCTCAGCCGGGGCACCTCGACGTGTTCGCCGCCGGTGGCGCCGAGCACCGCCAGGGCCTGCTGGTCGCCGTTCTTCACCAGGGTCCGCAGGCCGTGCTTGACGATCCAGGCGGTCTCGGGGGTGCGGCTCTGCTCCAGCCAGCGCAGGGCGGTGTCGAGGGCCTGCTGCGGGTTGTCCTTGGAGATGTCGTTGAGGTTGTTCGCGACGGACTTGCGGACGTACTCGGAGGGGTCGCTGCGCAGCGGTTCGAGGATCTCCAGGACGGGTCGCGGGTCCTTGACGAAGACGCCCAGGGTGCGGGCCCAGGGCAGCCGCGGGCGCACGCCCTCGCTGGCCAGCCGCCGCACGTTGTGGCTGGGGCTGGCCGCCCACTCGGCGACCCGTTCCATCGTCAGTGCGTGGTGCTGTTCCAGGTAGGGCCGGATCGCGTACTCGCCGGTGTGCCGCCGGGTGATCTCCTCGATGGCGTCGAGGGAGGCCTCGGGGTGGTCGAGACCGTACTCCTCGACGAACCTGGCCACCGGCATCAGGTACCAGCTGGCGTTGAACATCCCCTCGCCCTCGGCGAGTTCGTCGCCGAGGGTGGTCAGCAGCAGGGGCAGGGCGGCGGGGTAGCCGTCGGGCAGCCGGGTGCGCAGGCCCTCGGCCAGCACCAGCACGCGGTCCTTCAACTCCTTGCCCGGCACGCGCCGTTCGACCTCGGCGGCGTAGCCCTCGACGTCGAAGCCGGGGTGGGCGGCGCGGATCCTGCCTCCGATCAGGCGGGCCGCCTCGCCGTTGAAGTGTCGCTTGAGTCCGTACTCGCTAGCCATGGTGCTCGGCCCTCTTCGTGTGCTCGGTGTGCTCGTCGGGGTTCGGTGCGGCCGCGGTGATCCAGTACCGCTGCCGGTGGAA
Organism: Kitasatospora sp. NPDC059088; assembly: GCF_042738155.1. NCBI lineage: Bacteria > Bacillati > Actinomycetota > Actinomycetes > Kitasatosporales > Streptomycetaceae > Kitasatospora > Kitasatospora sp. NPDC059088. The sequence continues at coordinate 7,743 of NZ_JBHYGR010000179.1, forward strand.
GGGGTAGGTCGGGAGGGTGGTGATCCGCTGGCCCTTGCCCTCGTGCAGGGCGCTCCAGCGCGGTTCGGCGCCGGTGCGGTCGTGCTGGGCCGCCAGGGCGGCGTGCAGCTGGGCCTGGTCGCCGCGGCCGCGCCGGAGGGTGGCGATCCACTCGGGGTGGTCGCCGGTGTGCGCGGCCCTGGCCAGCGGGAGCAGGTGCGGCTGGGGGCCGATCTCCCACACCGTGTCCGGGGACTCCTGGCCCAGGGTGGCCGCCGCCTCGGCGAAGCGGACCGGGCGGCGGATGGCCCGGGCCCAGTACTGCGGGTCGGTCGCCGTCCCGGCGCTGTGCCAGGTGCCGGTGAGGGTCGAGACGAACGGCAGGACCGGCGGCGCGAGTTGGACGCCGGCCACCGCCTCGGCGAACGGGGCCACCGCGCCGTCCATCAGCGCGCTGTGGAAGGCGTGGCTGACCGTCAGCGGCTGCACGCGCTCGGTGCTCTCGGCCCGGAGCCGCTCGACGGCCCCGGCCGGGCCGCTGACGGTGTGCTGGCGCGGGGCGTTGTGGGCGGCGAGTTCCAGGCCCGGGTAGCGGGCGAGCAGGCCGCTGAGGGTGTCCGCGTCGGTGTGCACGACCGCCATCGCCCCGCCCCGGGGCTGGTCCTGCATCAGCCGGCCGCGCAGCGCGGTCAGCCGCAGCAGGTCGGGCAGGGTGAGCACGCCCGCCGCCCACGCCGCGGTCAGCTCGCCCAGGCTGTGCCCGGCGACCGCGTCGGGCCGTACGCCCGCCGCCGCCAGCCAGCGCACCAGGGCGACCTGCACGCTCACGATGCCGATCTGGGCGTAGCGGGTCTCGTCCAGCAGGTGCCGGGCGTCGCCGTGGAGCAGGTCGAGCAGCGGGACGTCGGTGTGCGGGGCGAGGAGTGCGGCGCACTCGTCCAGCGCCGCGCGGAAGCCCGGCTCGGTGGCGTACAGGCCCTCGCCCATGCCGGGGTACTGCGAGCCCTGACCGGTGAACAGGAACGCGGTGCGGGCCGGGCCGCCGCTGTGCCGGGCCGCCGGGGCGCCGCCCTCGGCGACGGCGGCGAGCCGGGCGGCCAGCTCCGCGGGGGTGCCGCCGTGCACGAGGGCGCGGTGGCGGTGCGCGGCCCGCGCGGTGTTCGCGGTGCGGGCGAAGTCGCCCAGGCCGGTGGCCGGGAGGGCGGCCACCTGCCCGGCGTAGGCGGCGGCCAGGGCGCGCAGCGCCGGTTCGCTCGCCGCGCCGAGGCGCACCAGGTGGCTGTCCTGGGCGAGCGGAGCGGGGGCGGCGGCGGCCGGCGCCTCCTCGACGATCACATGGGCGTTCACCCCGCCCATGCCGAAGGCGCTGACGGCGGCCCGGCGCGGGCGCTCGCCGCGCGGCCAGGGGCGGGCGCGGTCGACCAGGTGGAACGGGGTGGACTCGAAGCGGATGTGGTCGTTGGGCCGGGTGACGTGCAGGGTCGGCCACAGCTGCTCGTGCTCCAGGCCCAGCAGGACCTTGACCAGGCCGGTCAGCCCGGCGGCCGGCTCCAGGTGGCCGACGTTGGACTTCACCGAGCCGAGCGCGCAGAACTGCGCGCGGTCGGTGTGCTCGCGCCAGGCCCGGGTCAGCCCCTCCACCTCGATCGGGTCACCCAGCTTGGTGCCGGTGCCGTGCGCCTCGACCAGGTCGATGGTCTCCGGGGAGACCTCGGCGTCCCGCAGGGCCGCGGAGACGACGTCGCGCTGGGCGGCCGGGCTGGGCGCGGAGTAGCGGGTGGTGCGGCCGCCGTGGTTGACCGCCGTGCCCCGGACCAGGCCGCGCACCCGGTCGCCGTCCCGCTCGGCGTCGGCGTGCCGGCGCAGCACCACGGCGACGGCGCCCTCGCCGGGCACGAAGCCGTCGGCGCCGTCGTCGAAGGAGCGGCAGCGGTGCCGGGGTGACAGGGCCATCAGGTCGCCCATGGAACGGAAGTACTCGGGGCTGATCCCGGCGTGCACGGCGCCGATCACCGCCGTGTCGACGTCCCCGGAGCGCAGGTGCTGCACGGCGGTGTGCAGGGCCACCAGGGAGGAGGAGCAGAGGGTGTTGACGAGGGTGCTGGGGCCGTGCCAGTCCATCAGGTAGGAGAGGCGGTTGGCGATCATCGCCTCCAGGCCGAGCCCGCGCCCGTCGGCGACCCCGTGGCGCACCCGCTCCTCGTGGTAGTGGTCGTGGCTGTAGGCGATCCACAGCCCGGTGGTGGCGCCCTCGGCCCGGGCGCCGGAGCGGCCGCCGTCCTCCAGGGCCTCCCAGATCGTCTCGTAGACGATCCGGGCCTGGGGGTCGATCAGCGGCGCCTCCCGGGGCGAGATCCGGAACGGCGCGGGGTCGAAGCCGTCCACCCGGTCGAGGAACGAGGCCTCGGGGACCGGGGCGCCCGGGTGGCGGCGGTCCGCGGGCAGCGGGCGGACGGTGTCGCGGCCCTCGCGCAGCAGCTCGGCGAACTCGGCCAGACCGGCGGCGGTGGGCAGCCGGACGGGGGGGGCGGCGCCGGGGCGGGGGGGCGGGCGGGGGGTGTTCGCCGTGGCGGCGCGGGCGGGGGCGGCGGGCGCGGGGCGAGCGGGTGCGGGGCGAGCGGGTGCGGGGCGGGGGCGGCGCTGTTCGGCGGCGGGCGTGTCGGTGGCCGGGGCCGGGCCGGTCGGGGCGGGATCTGTCGGGGCGGGCAGCGTCGCGGCCAGCTCCGGGGCCTCCTCGGCCAGGAAGGCGGCGAAGCGGCGCGGGGTGGGGTACTCGAAGAACACCGTCGGGTAGAGCGAGAGGCCCTGCTCCCGGGAGATCCGCTCGCTCAGCGACACCAGGCCGACGGAGTCGGATCCGGCGGACAGGAACTCGGTGTCGGCGTCGGCCTCGGCGGTCCCGGTCAGCTCCAGGAACCAGGCGAGGATCCGCGCGGCCGGGTCCACCGGACGGGCGGGGGCCGGGGCGGTCGACTGCGGTACGGCCACCGGCGCGGGCTCGGGCTCAGGTGCGGGAGCCGACGCGGCGTCAGGCGTCGGACGGGCCTCGGGTGCCGCGTCGTCCGAATGACGCCCGACCGGCTCCGGGTGCTCCTCGAAGGCCGCCGTGGGAACCCGCTTGGAGGAGATGTCCGCCAGCACCAGCAGCGGCCGGCCCGCCGCGTCGGTGACCGTCTGGGTGACCCGGCAGGCCTCGTCGTTCCAGAACGCGGTCTCGGTACGGACGTACGCCGCCTCCGCCAGCGGGCCGTGGACCTCCAGTCGGCCGACCGAGAGCGGGATGAAGGCCGAGGCCTCGGCCGCGCCGAACACCGGGTTGTCGGGCGCGATCGCGGCGATCGTCACACTGTCCAGCAGCCCGGGGTACAGCTCGACCCCGCCGGGGTTCAGCTCCCGCTGACGCTCGCCCTCGATGCGGGCCAGCGTGCCGCCGTCGGGCAGGCCGGCCACCCAGGAGATGTTCCGGTAGTAGCGGCCGTGGTGGTAGCCGATCCGGCGCAGCCAGCGGTACAGCCGCGAGCCGGCGTGCAGTTCGGCCGAGCAGGTGTCCAGGAGCGCGGCGAGCGGGACGGCGGCGGGCTGCGGCGCCCGGCGCGCGAGGTAGCGGCCGGTGACGAACGGCTCGCCGCTCTCGCCGTCCTGGACGGTGAAACGGCCCTCGCCGTCCACCCGGCACACCACCCGGCGGGCGGCCGTGGGGATCAGCGGGCGGTGGAAGAGGACGTCGCCGAGCCCGTGGAAGGCCTCGCCGCGCACGGTCGCGCCCTCGCGCAGGAAGTCGAACCAGGCCACGCCCGGCAGCATCGTGCGCCGGTAGACCGCGTGCTGGGCGATCGGGGCCTCGCCGGGGCCGAAGACCCGGGAGAAGGTGTAGCCGGCGGCGCCCTCGTCGGAGTCCAGCACGGTGGGCGTGCCCGGCTCGGCCGAGCGCAGCGGTTCGCGCAGGTCCAGGGCCGGGCCGGTGGACTGGGCCGCAGGCAGCGGGCGCTTGCGCCAGGCGCGCCCGCCCTGGAAGGCCGCCCAGTCGATCTCCCGGCCCGCCGCGAAGAGTTCGGCCACGGTCGCGGCGAGCGTCCCGGCCACCTCCTGCTCGCCCTGGGCCCGGTCGAGCCGGGCGCAGAGCTCCGCCGTGTCCGCGCCTTGGTCGGCCACCGCCTCGGCGTCGGCCTCCTGCCGCAGGACGTCGGCCAGCGCCTGTTCCAGCGGCGTGCTCCCCCAGGCGAACTCCCGGACGGCCTCCCAGCCCGCCGGCAGGTCCACCGCCTCGGCGGGCAGGCCGAGACCGCGCAGCGCCACCGCGAGCGCGACGCCCTCGCTGATCCTGAGCAACTCGCCCGAGAACGAGGCCAGTTCGGTGCCGGTCGCGGCCTCGAAGAGGTCGAGCACCTCCCGCACGGCGGGCAGCGTCCGGTCCAGGGCGGCCAGCCAGGCGGGCGGGGTCGGCGCCGCCACCGGGCGGATCCGGACGGTCGTCCGGGGCTCCGGTGCGCCGCCCAGCAGCCACGTCCGCAGGGCGGCGGCCAGTTCGACGGCGTCGGCGCCCGTGACGGCGGTGCGCTCCGCGCGGTGCGGCCGGGCCAGTCGCGCCGTGGCGCAGGCGTCCGCCGGGTCCGCCGGGTCCACCGTCAGGAGGCCGAGCCACTGCGCCGCGAGCTCGCGCAGCGCGTACGGGGTGCCGGCGGACAGCGGCAGGACGTGGACGGCCCGTCCCGGAGCCGGGGGGTGAGGCTCCGGGACGGAGTCGGGGACGGCCTCGGCGACCACGTGGGCGTTGGTGCCGCCGAAGCCGAAGCCGCTCACCGCGGCCCGGCGCACCGGCGCCTCGGGCCAGGGGACGGCGGCGATGGGCAGGTGGAAGGGGCCGGTGTCCAGGCCCAGGCGCGGGTTGGGCGCCGGCACGCCCGCCGCCGGGATGACGCCCTCGCGCAGCAGGACGAGGACCTTGGCGAGCGCGGCGAGGCCCGAGGCCGAGTGGAGGTGGCCGATGCGGCGCTTGAGCGAGCCCAGGGCCACCGCGTTGCGCGGCACACCGTGCCGGCCGAAGACCTCGGTGAGCGCCCGGGTCTCGATCGGGTCCCCGATGGCGGTGCCCGTGCCGTGCGCCTCGACGTACTGGACGGTGGCCGGGTCCACGCTCCGGTAGACCCGGTCCAGCAGCTCCACCTGGGCGTCCAGGTTGGGCGTGGTGACGCCCATGGTGGCGCCGTCGTTGTTGACGGCGCTCGCGCTGATCGCGCCGAGGACGTGATCGCCGTCGGCCAGCGCGGCCGCCATCGGCTTGAGGACCAGCGCGACGGCGCCCTCCCCCGGGACGTAGCCGTTGGCCCGGCCGTCGAAGGTGTGGCAGAGGCCGTCCGGGGACAGCGCTCCGGTGCGGGAGAGCAGCACGAAGGTCAGCGGGTCGATCAGCAGGTCAACGCCGCCGACGACGGCCAGGTCGCAGGCGTCGGCGGTCAGGCTCTGGCAGGCGAGCCAGAGCGCCGTCAGCGAGGACGAGCAGGCCGTGTCGACGACCAGGCTCGGGCCCGAGAGGTCGAGGCGGTCGGAGAGCCAGGCCGCCAGGAAGTTCTGCGACCGCCCCCACAGCGCCGCCGGGCGGGCGGCCTCGGGGAGCCGGGCGGCCAGGCCGCGGCCGTGGTCGAAGCCGTAGGAGTTCATCCGCGCGCCGATGAAGACGCCCGCGTTGAGCCTCCGCCGCCCGGCCCCGAGCTGGCCGGAGTCCTCCAGGGCCCGGGCGCCGACCTCCAGCATGGTGCGCTGCTGCGGGTCCAGGTGGAGCGCGTCCTCGGCGCTGAGGCCGAAGGCGGCGTGGTCGAAGGAGTAGGGGTCGAGCAGGAACGCCCCGCGGTGGTGGGAGCCCTGGTGGGGGCCGTCGCCGAGGTAGAGCTCGCGGCGCCACCGGCCGGGCGGGACCTCGCCGACCTCGGTGCCGTCCTGGTGCAGGAAGTGCGCCAGGTCGACGGCGTCCTCGGCGCCGGGGAGGCGTACCGCGAGGCCGATGACGGCGATGCGGCGGTCCGGGCGGTCCACGCTGGTCCTTTCGTCGGCGGGTCTGTCGGTGGTTCTGTCGCAGGGGCGGTCGGTGGGGCGGTCGGTGGAGGTCACGGCGTCACCGGGCCCGGTCCGGCGCCGACCAGGGGCCGCAGCAGGGCCCGCAGCGCGGTGCTGCGGCCGTCGGCGTCGGGGGCGGGGACCGGGCGGTCCGGTCCCGGCTGGGCGGGGACGGTCACCGCGAGCTCGGCGGCGAGCACGGCGGCGAGGTCGTCGGCCGTACGGGTGCGCATCAGCAGCGACGGGTCGACGGTGCGTCCGGTGTGCCGTTCCAGGGCGGTGGCCAGTTCGGCGATCGCCAGCGAGTCGAGCCCGAGGCCGGGCAGGGCCCGCTCACCGGGGTCCTCGCCGAGGACCTGGACGAACGCCGCGCGGACGGCCTCGCGGGCTGCCGTGCGGTCCCGGCCGGTGACCGGCGCGGGGGCGGCGGGCACCGTCGCGGGGACGGCGGCGGGGATGACGACGCGGATCGGGGCCGGTTCCGGTGCCAGTGTCGGTGCCGGTACGGGCTGCGCGGTGGCGGTGGCGCGGCCGGGGAAGAGCACGGCGCCGCCGGTCAGTGCGTGGTCGAGGAAGGCGGCCTCCGCCTCCCCGGCATCGATGGCGTGGGCGGCGGCGAAGGAGGCGTCCGCGGCCATGCCGACCCCCGTCCAGTCCGGCCAGGCGTGGGCCGTGACGGTGGTTCCGGCAGTGCCGTTCTCCCGTTCGGCCAGGGCGAGTTGGTAGGCGTTGGCGAGGGCGTAGTCGACCAGTCCGCGCCCGGCCCGGGCCTGGGCACCGGCGATCGAGGACACCAGAACGGCGAAGTCCGCGCCGCGCTGCTGGGCGAGCCGGACGGCGTTCAGCGAACCGGCGACCTTCGGGGCCAGCACCCGGGCGGCGTCGCCCCAGGGGCGGCGGTGCATCGCGCCGAACGGGTTGACGCCGCCGGCTCCGTGCACCACACCGCGCAACCGGCCCCAACGGGCGCCCAGTTCGTCGGCGACGGCCGCGAGCGCCGAGGCGTCGGCCGTGTCGCACGGCCGGTACGCCACCTCCGCCGGGCCCGCCAGCTCGCGCAGCGCGGCGGAGCGCCCGGGGTCGAGCGGGGACCGGCCGACGATGCCGATGCGGCGGGCGCCGCGCTCGATCAGCCGGGCGACCAGGCGTCGGCCGACGGCACCGAGCCCGCCGGTGACCAGCAGGTAACCGTCCCCGGACAGGCCGCAGTTCGGCCCGGGCGCCGCGTCGGCGGACTGCGGGGCGTAGCGGACACCGCCGCGGTACGCCACGACCGTGGCAGCGCCGTGCTCGCCGTGCTCGCCGTTCGGGGCGTCCGGGCCGTGGCCCAGGGCCGCGTACTCGTCGGCGAGTTGCCGGGCCCACGCCTCGGCCGGATCGGCCGCGTCCAGGTGGACGATCGCGCCGGACCTCCGGCTCTCGGCGCAGGCCGCGGCCACCGCCGCGGCCTCGGCGGCCCGTACCGGGCGCAGCGCGGCACGCTCCCCGGGGTGCACGGCGGCGCTGTGGCAGCCGGCCCACAGGATGCGGCCGTGTGGCGGCAGCTCCCGGATCTGGTCGCCGAGTTCCTTCCAGAAGGGCCCCAGCTCCTCGCCGTCGCCACCGTCGGCGTCGTCGGAGGCGTCGATCATGAGGACGGTGTCGGCGGCCCGGCCGGGCTCGGCCAGGCGCGCGCCGCGGGCACGGAGTTCGGCCTCGATCAGCTGCCCGAGGGCTCGGTCGGCGCCGACCAGCCGGACGGTCCCGGAGGCCACCGTCGGGGCGGCCGTCGCGGCGGCCGGCTCCTGGGAGTGCCACGCGGTGCGCAGGGCCTGGGCGCCGGTGGGCCGGGGGGCTTCACCGGTACGGGGCTCGCCGGTGCGGGTCCGCCAGTAGGTGTCCGGGGCGAACGGGTAGGTCGGCAGGTCAGTGGTGCGGGCCCCGGGGATACCGAGCGCGGACCGCTCGGCGGCGGCCGGTTCCTGGTCGGCGTGGGTGACGGGCACCCGGCCGGCGGCGACGGCGCGCAGGGCGGTGGCGAGCTCGGCGGCGTCACGGCCGTGGACGGCCGTCCGCCATTCCTGCGGGGAGCGGCCGGTGTTGGCCGTGCGGCACAGGTCGGCGGTCTCCCACGGGTCGCGGACCGCCTCGAACCGCTCGGCGTAGGCGGCGGCCAGGGTGCGGACGGTGTTCTCGTCGGCGGCCGTCACCCGCACCAGGTGGCTGCCGGGCGGCAGCGGCGCGCGGACGGGGAGGGCGGGCGGCTCCTCGACGATGACGTGGGCGTTGACGCCTCCCATCCCGAAGGAGCTCACGGCCGCCCGGCGGGCCTGCTCCCCGCGCGGCCAGGGGCGGGCGCGGTCGGCCAGGTAGAACGGCGAACTCTCGAACGTCACATGGTCGTTGGGCCGCCGGACGTGCAACGAGGGCGGGATCGTGCCGTGTTCCATCGCGAGCAGGACCTTGACCAGGCCGGCCAGTCCGGCGGCCGGCTCCAGGTGCCCGATGTTGGACTTCA
>NZ_JBHYGR010000180.1:0-15814 GCF_042738155.1 Kitasatospora sp. NPDC059088
CGCCCCCGACACCCACCCCCCCCCGCGCCCGCGCGGCCCCGCCCCGGCCGCCCCCCCGCCCCGGGCGCCCCCCGGAAGTCGCCCCGCCCCCCCCCCTCGGCCGTCGGCACGCCTCAGTCGACCGAGAGCCCGCCGTCGGCCGCCTCGACCTCCTCGCGGGTGATCCCGAGCAGGTACAGCACGGTGTCCAGGAAGGGCACGTTCACCGCGGTGTCGGCGGCCTCGCGCACCACGGGCTTGGCGTTGAAGGCCACCCCGAGCCCGGCCGCGTTCAGCATGTCCAGGTCGTTGGCGCCGTCGCCGATCGCCACCGTCTGCGACAGCGGCACCTTCGCCTGCTCGGCGAACCGGGCCAGCCAGCGGGCCTTGCCCGCGCGGTCCACGATCTCGCCGACCACCCGGCCGGTGAACCTGCCGTCCACCACCTCCAGGGTGTTGGCCGCCGCGAAGTCCAGCCCCAACTGCTCCACCAGGTGGTCGGTGACCTGGGTGAACCCGCCGGACACCACCGCGACCTGGAAGCCCAGCCGCTGGAGCGTACGGATCAGGGTGCGCGCCCCCGGCGTGAACCGGACCTCCGCGCGCACCTTCTCGGTCACCGAGGCGTCCAGTCCGGCCAGCAGGGCGACCCGGGCCCGCAGCGACTCGGCGAAGTCCAGTTCGCCGCGCATCGCCGCCGCCGTCACCTCGGCGACCTCCTCCTCGCAGCCCGCGTGGGCGGCGAACAGCTCGATCACCTCGTCCTGGATGAGCGTGGAGTCCACGTCCATCACCACCAGGCGCTTGGCCCGGCGCTCCAGCCCGGCGGCCACCACCGCGACGTCCACCCGCTGGGCGGCCGCCTCCTGGGCCAGTTCGGCCCGCAGCTCCTCGGTGGCCACACCGGAGACGGCCAGTTCGACCGCCGTCACCGGGTACTTGGCGAGGCGGAAGACGCGGTCGATGTTGCCGCCCGCCACGGTGATCCGGGAGGTCAGCGCGGAGACGGCGGCCGCGGTCAGCGGGTGGCCGAGCACCGTCACGTGCGAACGGCCCTCACGGCGCGGGCGGTTGTCGCCGATGCCGGAGAGGATCTCGGCCTGGAGCTTCTGCTCCTCCGCCCAGCGGTGCACGGTGGCCCGCAGGCCGCCCTCCGCGTCGGGCGAGCGGGGCGGGGTGACCAGGGCGCAGAGCGTGATGCGACCACGGGTGACGACCTGCTCGATGTCGATGACGTCGACGCCGAAGCCGGCCAGGGTGGCGAAGAGGCCGGCGGTGATGCCGGGGCGGTCCTTGCCGAACACCTTGACGAGCAGGGTGCGCTCGTCCGCGGTCCGGGGCTGGGCGGCGGGGAGGGGCTCAGCGGCCAGGGGCGATGCGTTCATGGTGGCTCCCACGCTACCGGTCGGCCGCCCCGCCGGGGGCACCTGTCCCACCTCGCGGGACACCCGTGCCCGCGGCCCGACCGGCAGCCCCGGGTAGCAGCCTGGTCACAGTCACCCGGGGTGACTTTCACCCGCGGACGGCGGGCTGGAATGATTCCCCCCGTCAGTCAGAGGAACAGTGCACCCCCGGTCGGGGGCCAAATCGGGGGAACCGAGAGAGCGGGGCAGGCAAGCAGTGCCGCAACTCGTCATTGATATCAACGGACAGCAGCGGACTCTTGAGCCCGGGCGGTCCTACACCATCGGGCGCAACCCGCAGTCGGACTTCACGTTCGACGACGCCAGGGTCTCCTGGCAGCACGGGACCATCGGCTTCAACGGCAGCGGTTGGCAGCTGGACGACCACGGCAGCACCAACGGCACCTACGTGGCCGGCGCCCGCACCATGCAGGCCCAGCTGTTCCCCGGTGCCGTGGTGAACCTGGGCAACCCGGAGAACGGCCCCCGACTCGCCTTCTCCGCACCCGCCCACGCCGCCGCCCCGCAGCCCACCCCGGTGCACGAGGCCGTCACCAGCCGCAGCCCCGCCCCGACGCCCCAGCAGCCCGCCCCGCAGCAGGCCTGGGCGGGTCAGGACCCGTACCAGCAGCAGCCGCAGGCGCAGCAGGCCTGGCCGCAGCAGCAGCCCGCGCAGCAGTACGTGCCGCAGCAGCAGGCCGCCCAGCCGTACCCGCCGCAGGACCAGCGGGCGGCGCAGCACGGCGGCTTCCCCGGGCAGCAGGGCTTCCCGGCCCCGCCGGAGCACGGCGGCGGCGGCCCGCAGCCGACGGTGATCCGCAACCTGACGGCCGGGATGCGCACCGTCCGGATCGGCCGCGCGCTGGACAACGACGTCGTGGTGTCCGACCTCCAGGTCTCCCGGCACCACGCCGAGCTGCGCCAACTGCCGGACGGCCGCTACGAGATCGTCGACCTCGGCAGCCACAACGGCATCTTCCTCAACGGCCAGCGGGTGCAGCGCCAGCTGATGGGCCCGCAGGACCGGCTGACCGTCGGCCACTCCGGCTTCCAGCTGGTCGGCGACCAGCTGCAGGAGTTCGTCGACACCGGCGCGGTCTCCTTCTCCGCCCGCCACCTGACCGTCGAGGTCGACCACAAGGGCGGCAAGAAGGTCCTGCTCGACGACGTCAGCTTCGGCGTCCCGGAGAAGTCCCTGGTGGCCGTCATCGGCCCGTCCGGCTCCGGCAAGTCGACCCTGCTGCGCGCCCTCACCGGCTACCGCCCGGCCGACCGCGGCGAGGTGCTGTACGACGGCCGCAACCTCTACAAGCAGTTCGCCGAACTCCGCTCCCGGATCGGCCTGGTGCCGCAGTCGGAGATCCTGCACCGCGAGCTGACCGTCCGGAAGGGCCTCAAGTACGCGGCCCAGCTGCGCTTCCCCGGCGACACCGAGGCGAGCGAGCGCAACGCCCGGATCGACGAGGTGCTGTACGAGCTGCGCCTGGACAAGCGCGCCGACAACAAGATCACCGCACTCTCCGGCGGCCAGCAGAAGCGCGTCTCGGTCGCCCTCGAACTGCTCACCAAGCCCTCGCTGATCTTCCTGGACGAGCCCACCTCGGGCCTCGACCCGGGCATGGACCGCGAGGTCATGCAGATGCTGCGCGGCCTGGCCGACGACGGCCGCACCATCCTGGTCGTCACCCACTCGGTGGCCGAACTCGCCCTCTGCGACCGGCTGCTGGTGATGGCGCCGGGCGGCGCGGTGGCCTACTTCGGCCCGCCGGACGAGGCGCTGCACTTCTTCGGGTACGAGACCTGGGCGGACGTCTTCCAGGCCTTCGAGAACTACCCCGACCACGACTGGGCCGGCCGCTACCGCGGTTCGGTGCACTACCAGCAGTACTCCGCCCCGACCGTCGAGGCGGGCGAGGTGCAGCACGTCCAGGTCGCCCAGGAGGCCGTCCGCCCGCCCAAGCCGCAGAGCTGGGGCTCGCAGCTGTGGACGCTGATGCGCCGCTACATGTCGGTGCTCGCCTCGGACCGCGGCTTCCTGGCGCTGTCGGTGCTGCTGCCCGCGGTGATCGGCGCGGTCAGCGTGCTGATCCCCAACGAACCGGGGCTCGCCCCCAACCCGAAGACCCAGCTGCACCTCAACAACGGGGCCGCGACGATCCTGCTGATCCTGGCGATCGGCGCCTGCTTCTCCGGGGCGGCCAACTCGGTCCGCGAGCTGATCAAGGAACGGGCGATCTACGAACGGGAACGGGCCACCGGCCTGTCCCGGTCGGCGTACATGATGTCCAAGATCATCGTGCTGGGCGTCTTCTCGGTCATCCAGGGCGCGATCATCTCCGCCGTCGGCTTCCTGCCGCGCAAGCTCCCCGAGCACGGCCTGATCGTCAAGAACATCCCGATGATCGAGATGACCATCGGCATGATCCTGCTCAGCTTCGCCGCGATGATGTTCGGCCTGATGATCTCCGCGCTGGTGAAGACCGCCGAGAAGACCATGCCGCTGCTGGTCATGTTCGCCATCGTCCAGGTCGTGTTCACCGGCTGCCTCTTCCAGATCTTCGGCAAGCCCGGCCTGGAGCAGGTCGCCTGGCTGATGCCGGCCCGCTGGGGCACCGGCATGGTGTCCACCACGCTCGACCTGTCGCACCTCATGGGCCCCTGGAACAAGGACTTCCAGAACCCCAACTACGACCCGCTGTGGTCCCACAGCGTCGCCCAGTGGTCGATCGACGCGGGCGTGCTGATCGTCATCTCGGTCGTGATCGGCGTGATCGTGACCCGGCTGCAGCGCCGGCACGAGCCCGAGGTCATGCAGAAGGGCTGACGTCCGCAGCCGCCGAAGGGCGCTCCACCCGGTTCCGGGGGAGCGCCCTTCGGCGTTGCCGGCCACCCGCCCGCCCGCCGGGTGGGCCCATCGGCCTAGGTCCCCGGACCCGCGCCCGGAGCGGCCGGGGACGGACGCGGACGCCCCCGCGCCGGCGGTAGTTTGGCGGTATGCCCAGCCCGACCGGTGACCACCGGACCCCCCTCGACCCGCGCTCCGCCTGCGACCCGCTGGCCGGCATCGAGGCCGTCAGCCAGGCCCTGCTCGCGATGAGCCGGCACCTGGAGGTCCGCGAGGTGCTGCGCCGCATCACCGCCTCCGCCCGCGACCTGCTCGGCGCCGAGTACGCGGCCCTCGGCGTGCCCGACGACCACGGCGGCTTCGCCCAGTTCGTGGTCGACGGCATCACCGACGAGCAGTGGCGGGCCATCGGCCCGCTGCCCCGCCAGCACGGCGTGCTCGCCGAACTGCTGCACGAGACCGGCCCCACCCGCCTCACCGACGTCCGCAAGGCCCCGGCCTTCGAGGGCTGGCCCGCCGCCCACCCCGAGATGGACGCCTTCCTCGGCATGCCGATCCTCGACACCGAGGCCGGCGAGGACGAACCCCGGGTGACCGGCGTCATCTTCCTCGCCAACAAGCGCGGCGGCGGCCTGTTCACCGACCACGACGAGGAACTGCTGCGGATCCTCGCCGCCCACGCCGCCCTCGCCCTCACCAACGCCCGGCTGTACGAACGCAGCCGCGAACTCACCCTGGCCGGCGAGCGCGCCCGGATCGCCCACGACCTGCACGACGCCGTCTCGCAGAAGCTGTTCTCGCTGCGGCTGACCGCCAAGGCCGCCGCCAAGCTCGTCGACCGCGACCCGGCCCGGGCCCGCGCCGAGCTGGAGGAGGTCGCCCGGCTCGCCGCCGAGGCCGCCGACGAACTGCGTGCCGTGGTGGTCGAACTTCGCCCCGCCGCCCTGGAGGAGGACGGGCTGAGCGCCACCCTCGCCTCCCAGGTGCAGGTCCTCGACCGCGCCCACACCGCCGACCTCGCCTTCGCCGCCGACGGCGTCCGCGCCCTGCCGCCCGCCCAGGAGGCCGCGCTGCTGCGGGTCGCCCAGGAGGCGCTGCACAACGCGCTGCGCCACTCCGGCGCCGGCCGGGTCACCGTCACCCTGGCCGGCACCCCCGCCCGCGGCGCCGTGCTGCGGGTGCGCGACGACGGCCGGGGCTTCGACCCCGAGTCCGTCCGGCGGGCCGGCCGCCACCTCGGCCTGGCCTCGATGCGCGACCGCGCGGCCGCCGTCGGCGGCACGCTCACCCTGGAGTCCGCCCCCGGCAAGGGGACGCTCGTCGAGATGGAGGTCCCCGGTGCCTGAGAGCACGCCGTCGATCCGCGTCCTGCTGGTCGACGACCACCAGGTGGTCCGCCGCGGGCTGCGCACCTTCCTGGAGGTCCAGGACGACATCGAGGTGGTCGGGGAGGCCGCCGACGGGGCCGAGGGCGTCGAGCGCGCCCGCGAACTCGACCCGGACGTCGTCCTGATGGACCTCAAGATGCCCGGCGTCGACGGCATCGAGGCGCTGCGCACCCTCAAGGACGGCGGCAGCCGGGCCCGGATCCTGATCGTCACCAGCTTCACCGAGCACCGCACCATGGTCCCCGCGCTGCGGGCCGGCGCCGCCGGGTACGTCTACAAGGACGTGGACCCGGAGGCGCTGGCCGGGGCGATCCGCTCGGTGCACGCCGGGCACGTGCTGCTCCAGCCCGAACTGGCCGAGGCGCTGCTCGCCGACGACGGCCCGCGCGCCCCGCAGGGCCGCGGCGGCACCCTCACCGAGCGCGAGCGCGAGGTGCTCGGCCACATCGCCGACGGCCGCTCCAACCGGGAGATCGCCCGCAGCCTGCACCTGTCGGAGAAGACGGTGAAGACCCACGTCTCCAACATCCTGATGAAGCTGGACCTCGCCGACCGCACCCAGGCCGCGCTGTGGGCCGTCCGCAACGGCGAGGCCCGGGCCTGAGGCCCCTCGCCCGGTTCCCTCCCGGCGGTTCCCTCCCCGCCGTTCCCGCGACCGTCAGTGGTCCTCGCGCTCGTCCACCAGGGCGTTGTAGGCGGCGACCTGTGCCCGCCGGGCGGTGCGCCGCAGCGGGGCCAGCACCGACTGCCGGGCGGCCATCTCGGAGGCGCTCACGGCGGCGCCGTGGCCGCCCGCGGCGATCGCCAGCAGGGCGGACACCTGGCGGGCCGACTCCAGCACCCGGACGGCGCGCGGCGGGTAGCCGGGGGCCAGCAGCTCGGCGTGGCCGCGCCGGCGGTACGCCTCCAGGGCGCGCAGCGCCTCCGGGCCCGCGCCCGCCACGTCCAGCCCGGCCAGCAGGACGGTCGCCTCGCGCAGCCCCTCCGCCAGCTCGCGCTCGGCCTCGTGCAGCGAGGGCACGTCCGCCGGCGGGGCGTCGCCGACCTCGGCGCAGCGCCACAGCACGGTGGCCGAGCGGTCGCCCGCCGGACCGAACACCGTGATCTCCGGCACCAGTCCCAGCGGTGCGCCGACCGCGAGCACGGCCTCGCCGGCCGCCATGGCCCGCTCGTTGAACACCGCCGGGCCGGTCAGGCCCAGCGGGTGCCCGGCCGAGGGCAGCGCCAGCCGCAGGCCCTTCACGCCCAGCACCCGCAGCCGCCCCAACGCCCAGGTCAGCGCGTGCTGCTCGCCCGGGGCGTCCCCGGGCAGCCCGGTCACCCGGTGGCCCTCGTCGGCGCCGAGCACGGCCTCGGCGGCGTCGTCCGGCGCCACCAGGCCGCTCAGCAGAGCGTTGCCCCAGGCGGTCAGCCGCCCCGAACGGGGCTCTTCGTACGGATTGTCGGCAGGAGTCACGAGCATCCGGCCAGCCTACGGAATCGGCGGTCATCCGCGTGGCGTAGGTTTGCCCATGCGCGTGCGGCGCACCCATCCCGTGCCCACCGGCTGCCGGGGTCGGTCCGCCGCCCGCACCGACGGCCGACATTTTTGGTATTTGGGGAAGGCGTGGGCATGAGCGACGTGCTGGAGCTGGTGGACGTATCCGTGGTCCGGGAGGGGCGCGCGCTGGTCGACCAGGTCTCGTGGTCCATCTCCGAGGGTGAGCGCTGGGTCATCCTGGGCCCGAACGGCGCCGGCAAGACCACCCTGCTGCAGATCGCCTCCTCGTACCTCTTCCCGACCTCGGGCAAGGTCTCGGTGCTGGGCGAGAAGCTGGGCGAGATCGACGTCTTCGAGCTGCGCTCCCGGATCGGCCTGGCCGGCGCCTCGATGTTCGACAAGCTGCCGGCCGAGCAGACCGTGCTGCAGACCGTGCTCACCGCGGCGTACGGCATGACGGTCAGCTGGCAGGAGTCCTACGAGCAGTCCGACGAGGGCCGCGCCCTCGCCCTGCTCGACCGGATGGGCATGGCCGGCCTGACCGGCCGCAAGTTCGGCACCCTCTCCGAGGGCGAGCGCAAGCGCACCCTGATCGCCCGCGCCCTGATGACCGACCCCGAGCTGCTGCTGCTCGACGAGCCGGCGGCCGGCCTGGACCTCGGCGGCCGGGAGGACCTGGTCCGCCGGCTCGGCGCGCTGGCCCAGGACGAGTTCGCGCCGGCCATGGCGATGGTCACCCACCACGTCGAGGAGATCGCCCCCGGCTTCACCCACGTGCTGATGATCCGCCAGGGCAGGGTGCTCACGGCCGGCCCGATCGACACCGAGCTGACCGCCCGCAACCTCTCCAAGTGCTTCGGCCTGCCGCTCACCCTGGAGCGCCACGGCGACCGCTGGTCGGCGCAGGGACTGCCGCTGGGCTGACCCCGGGTCCGTCCGCTTCGCCGAGGCTGTCGGAACCGGTCGCACGTGCGACCGGTTTCCGCCCCTCGACCTGCGGGAACTGTCCGCCTCGAAGGCCCTTCGCTCCCTAGGATGGTCGTGTGGACAGTTGGACCTGGTGGCTCCTGGCCGCCGCAGCGCTCGGCATACCGCTGGTGCTCACCGCGATGCCGGAGTTCGCCATGTTCGCGATCGGCGCGCTCGTGGCCTCCGGCGCGGCCGGTCTGGGCGCGGGGGTGGTCCTCCAGGCCGTGACCTTCCTGGTGGTCTCGGTCGCACTGGTGGCCTTCGTCCGGCCGATCGCCTACCGGCAGCTCCAGAAGGGCCCGCAGGTCAAGATGGGCATCGAGGCGCTGCACGGCGCCACCGCGGTCGTCGCGGAAACCGTCGACGGGGAGGGCGGTCGGATCAAGCTCAACGGTGAGATCTGGTCGGCCCGCGCGCTCCACCCGGACCAGGTCTACCAGCCCGGGCAGCAGGTCGACGTCGTCGAAATCCAGGGCGCGACCGCCCTGGTCGTCTAGGGGAGAGTCCGTGGAACCCGTCCTTATCGTTTTGGTCGTCCTGGTCGTGGTGGCCTTCATCGCGCTGATCAAGACGATCCAGGTCATCCCGCAGGCCAGCGCCGCGATCGTGGAGCGCTTCGGCCGCTACACCCGGACGCTCAACGCGGGGCTGAACATCGTCGTGCCGTTCATCGACCGGGTCCGCAACCGGATCGACCTGCGCGAGCAGGTCGTCCCGTTCCCGCCCCAGCCGGTGATCACCCAGGACAACCTGGTCGTCAACATCGACACCGTCATCTACTACCAGGTCACCGACCCCCGGGCCGCCACCTACGAGGTCGCCAGCTACATCCAGGCCATCGAGCAGCTGACCGTCACCACGCTGCGCAACATCATCGGCTCGATGGACCTGGAGTCCACCCTGACCTCGCGCGAGGTCATCAACGCCGGTCTGCGCGGGGTGCTGGACGAGGCCACCGGCAAGTGGGGCATCCGGGTCAACCGCGTCGAGCTCAAGGCGATCGAGCCGCCGACCTCCATCCAGGACTCGATGGAGAAGCAGATGCGCGCCGACCGTGACAAGCGCGCCGCGATCCTCACCGCCGAGGGCCAGCGCCAGGCGCAGATCCTCAAGGCCGAGGGTGAGAAGCAGGCGGACGTGCTCCGGGCCGAGGGTGAGGCGCAGGCCGCGGTGCTGCGCGCTGACGGTGAGGCGGCCGCGATCCGGACGGTCTTCGAGGCCATCCACGACGGCGACGCCGACCAGAAGCTGCTCGCCTACCAGTACCTGCAGACCCTGCCCGAACTGGCCAAGGGCGACTCCAACAAGCTCTGGATCATCCCCAGCGAGGTCGGCGACGCGCTCAAGGGCCTCGGCGGGGCCTTCGGCGGCCTGACCGGCAACGGCGGCGGGATGAACGGCGGCGCGGTGGCCGCGCCGAGCGTCCCCCAGGCGCCCCCGGCGGCGACCCAGGTGCCGCTGGACCCGGCGGCCGGGCCGCGGCCGGTGGACGTCGAGAAGGGCGCCGCCCGCCCCCGGGTGGACCCGGCGCGGGAGTACCGCAAGATCGACCCGGAGTGATCGAACCGGAGTGATCGGACCGGAGTGACCGACCCGGAGTGGTCGGACCGGTCCTCCGGTCGGGGCCCGCTGCCTGCTGGTGGCGGGCCCCGCTGTTTCCCCGGTCGGCGCCCGGGTGGCGTCCCGCGTGGCGTCCGGGCCGCGTCCCGCGTGCTGCCCCGGCGGTGTGGCGTACGTCCCGAATGGTGGTCGGGCCTGGTCGGGCCGGTGCGCCGTCCGGCATGATCCCCTCGGACAGGACCACGAGGAGGGGTGACCCATGACGCTCTGGGAGGCGATCGCCGTCCTGGTGGCCGGCGTCGGTGCCGGGATGATCAACGTGATCGTCGGCTCCGGCACCCTGATCACCTTCCCGGTCCTGCTCGCGGTCGGCATCCCGCCGGTGACCGCCAACATCTCCAACTCCTTCGGCCTGGTGCCCGGTTCGCTCAGCGGCGTGTTCGGCTACCGCCGCGAACTGGCCGGCCAGGGCCGCCGGCTGCGCCGGATGGGCACCGCCTCGCTGCTCGGCGGGCTGCTCGGTGCGCTGCTGCTGACCAGACTGCCCAGCGGCGCCTTCGACGCGATCGTCCCGGTGCTGATCCTGCTCGCCCTCGTCCTGGTGGTGGTCCAGCCCCGGGTGGCCAAGGCCGTCGCGGCCCGGCGGCGCGCCGACGGCGATCCGGACGGCGGCCCGGTGCTGCTGGCCGGGGTGTTCCTCACCGGCATCTACGGCGGCTACTTCGGCGCCGCCCAGGGCGTCCTGCTGATGGCGCTGATGGGCATGCTGCTCCAGGAGGAGTTGCAGCGGATCAACGCGGTGAAGAACGCGCTGGCGCTGATCGTCAACGGGGTCGCCGCCCTGTTCTTCCTGTTCACCTCGACGGTGAACTGGACGGCCGCCGGGCTGATCGCGGCGGGCTCGCTGGTCGGCGGCCTGATCGGCGCCAAGGTCGGCCGTCGCCTCCCGCCGGCCGCGCTGCGCGGGGTCATCGTGGTGGTCGGGCTCGCGGCCGTCACCAAGCTGCTGCTGAGCTGAGTTGACCGGGCTTCGGACGGCTGTGGGATCGTACGACCGACCGAACCGTCGTCCGTGAACCGGAGAGTGTGCCATGGCCCTGGAGATGCGCGAGATCTGCGAGCGCTGTGAGGTGTCGCTGACCGCCGACGGCCCCGCCTCGATATGTTCCTTCGAGTGCACCTTCTGCGCCGACTGCACCGAGGCCATGGCCGCCAACTGCCCCAACTGCGGCGGCGAACTGGTGGTCCGTCCGCGTCGGAAGGCCGCCTGACCGGCACCCCGCCCGACCGGCACCCCGCCGGTCCGACCGACGACCCCCGGAGCGCACCGATGAGCAGCAGGGCCCGACTGAGCGAGGACGAGACCGTGGCGGCCCTGGCGGCGGTGCCGCTGTGGCGCCGGGACGGCGACAGCATCGTCCGCAGCGCCGACGCCCCCGACTTCCCGGCCGCGATCCGGGTGGTCGTCGCCGTCGCCGAACAGGCCGAGGCGCTCGACCACCACCCCGACGTCGACATCCGCTGGCGCACCCTGCGCTTCGTGCTGTCCACGCACAGCGCCGGCGGTCTCACCGGCCTGGACTTCACCCTCGCCGCCCGGATCGACGAGGCCTTGCGCGCGGAGTCCGCGGCCTGAGGGTCGCTCTGTCCTGGTCCGGCCCGCGCATGCCCGCGCCGGCCCGTTCCGGCCCGCTGTGGCCCGCTGTGGCCCCGCGCCCAGGGGCCGGGCGGTCGGTCGGGGCGGGCGTGAGATGCTGACTGCCGCAATCGGCAGGCAGTGGGGGCAGGGAGGGACGGAACGGTGGCGCAGGAGCCCTTCGGAGACCCCCACGCCCAGCAGCAGCCGTGGTACCCCCAGGGCCCGCAGCAGGGCTGGCCGGGGTACCACGACCAGCAGCAGGCGCAGTGGCAGCAGCAGTCGTCGCAGTCGCCGTCGGAATCGCACGGGCAGTGGCCCCAGGCGCCGCACCACGAGCAGCCGGGCGGTCACTGGCAGCCGGCCTACGACCAGCAGGGCGGCTACGGGCAGACCGGCCACGTCGAGGGCGGGTACGCCCAGGAGCAGCCGCACCAGCCGTACCAGCAGCCGCACTCCGGGTACCCGGAGTACTCGGAGTACCCGGAGTTCCCGGACCACGGGCAGCAGCCGTACGCCGTCGAGCCGCAGGAGCGACCGGTGGCGGACGGACTGTACGTCCCGGCGGGGGCGGAGTACTCGGCCGACGGGTACGTGCGGCTGGAGGAGTCCCCGGCGGAGCCGGCGACCTCCGTGGGGGAGACCGGTGACCACGGTGCCGTGCCTGCCGAGCCGGCTGAGCCCGCCGAGCCCGCCGCATCGGCCGGGCGCTCGCGGGCGGGCCGGCGTGGTGGCAGCGCTTCCGCGTCGTCTTCGTCTTCCGCTTCCGCCGGTGCTTCCTCGCTGGTGGGCAAGGTCCGGTCGGCCGTCCTGACCGGGGAGCACGTGCCCAGTCGACGGGCCCTGCTGGTGCGGACCGGTGCCGGGGTGGCGGCGCTCGGGGTGCTGATAACCGCCGCGCTGACGGTCGGTGCCGAGGGCGGCGGGAGTGCGGCGGCGAGCAGCGGAGGCGAGCCCGGGTTCGCGGTGGCGCACACCAAGGCCTGGTCCGCGCAGCCCGTCGCCGCGCAGCCCGCGGGTGACGACACGCTGGTCGGCAGCTGGCTGCTGGCCGACGCGGTGGTCCGCGCCGACGGTTCCGGCGTGCACGCCTACGACCGGACGGCGGGCAAGCCGACCTGGTCGGTCGAGCCCCCGGCGGCCGGGGCCGTCCCGTGCGGACTGTCGGCGGGCGTGAACCAGACCGGGCTGGGCGTCGTCCTGTTCCGGCCGCAGGCCGACCCGAAGAGCCCCTGCACGCTGGTCGCCGCCGTGGACACCAAGACCGGCAGGACCGTCTGGACCAAGACCGTCTCGGACGCCAAGGGCGCCTACTCGGCGCGGATCGGTGTCACCGAGGACATGGTGATCGCGGTCGGCGACGACCGGGCGGTGGCCTGGGCGTCGGCCGACGGGAAGGACGTCTGGCAGTACACCGGCCAGGGCAAGTTCTGCACCCTCTCCGGCGGCGTCACCGGGAAGACCGTGCTGGTCGCCTCGACCTGCGCCGACTCCACACCCGCCGACCAGGCCGTCTCGCTGAACGCGGCGGACGGCAAGGTCGGCTGGTGGCGGGGCCTGAACAACCAGCCGAAGACCGTCACCGTGCTCTCCGCCGAACCCGCCGTGGTGCTCACCACCGGAGCGAAGCCCGAGGACGACCGGGTGTTCGCCTGGGGGCCGGCCGGAGACCCGGCCGCCGAGATCCCGGTGGTCACCGACGGCGGCCGGCTGGTCCTCACCCACGGAACGTTTTCGGCCACCCCCGAGGTCTTCTTCGAGGGCCGCACGATGGTGGCCGCGATGACCCCGGCGAACCCGGGCGGGCCGGTGTCCGCGGTCGGCTACGACCTGGACACCGGCAAGCAGCGCTGGAAGGCGCCGACCGCCGCCAAGGGCACCGCCCGGGCCGTCGGCATCGACGGCGGCTCGCTGGTGCTGGCCGCCGACGAGCGCCGCGACCAGCCCGCCCGCCTCGGCCGCTTCCCGCTGGCGGGCGGCCAGGAGGCGGTCGGCGGCAACTTCCCGTCCGGCACCGGCTCGCTGCTGCTCTCCGGGCGGGTGCTGATCGGTGGCGGGCAGGTGGTCGTGGTGCCCGAGCACGCGGCCAACTACGGCACGGCCGCGGGCTTCCAGGCGAAGGGCTGAGCCCGCGGGGCCCGGCCGCGTGGGTGGCCGGGCCCGTCGCCGGGATGTCCCCTGGGCTCTCCCGGGGCTCTTCCAGGGCTCTCCCCGGGCCGTGGCTAGGCCGCAGTGACGGGCTGCCCCGGTACGGCCGGCAGCCAGTCGGCGAGCTCCCGGGCCTCCGACCCGCGCAGACCGAGCGCCAGCATCAGAGTGGCCTGGGGCGTCGGGACGAACGGGCGCCGGAGCAGTTTCATCCCGGCCTGCTCGGGTGTCCGGTCGGCCTTGCGCTGGTTGTCCTCGGCGCACGCGGCCACGGTGTTCAGCCAACTGTCCTCGCCACCGCGTGACTTGGGGTGCAGGTGGTCCACCGTGGTGGCCCGGTGCCCGCAGTACGCGCACAGGTGTTGGTCCCTGGCCAGGACACCCCGCCGCGACCACGGGGCCTGTTGTCGGAACGGCACCCTCACGTACCTCTGCAGTCTGATCACCCGGGGCACCGGAACGGCTACACCGGTACCCCGGATCGAGCGCAACGGATGCGCCTGCTCCACCACCGCCTTGTCCTGGAGCACCAGGACGACGGCGCGCTGGAGCGACACCGTCGTCAGGGGCTCGTAGCTCGCGTTCAGAACCAGCGTGTTGCGCACTCGGCACACCCTTCCCACGGGCGTGCCACGGCGGCACGACCGTCTCCACACACGTCACTGCCGCCGCGCGGCGGTGAAACCACTCTGAATGGGCCCACAGCCGACTAACAACGGAATTTCCGGTATCGGGGAGGAACCCGGGGGAGGGACACCGCCCGACGGACCCGGTGCCTCGGGGAAAACTCGCTGGCCGGAACCGCGTAGGCTCTATCAGGCTGGAGTCGTACCGACCCGGGGCCCGACCGAACCGAACCGGGCCGACAACGGGCGGACGCCCGATCGAAGGAGAAGCGTGACCGTGACGGACATCGTCGACGAGCTGCAGTGGCGTGGGCTGATCGCCCTGTCCACCGACGAGGACGCACTGCGCAAGGCGTTCGCGGACGGCCCGGTCACGTTCTATTGCGGCTTCGACCCGACGGCCCCCAGCCTGCACCTCGGCAACCTGGTGCAGATCCTCACCATGCGCCGCATCCAGCAGGCGGGGAACCTCCCGCTCGGCCTGGTCGGTGGCGCCACCGGCCTGATCGGCGACCCGAAGCCCACCGCCGAGCGCGTGCTCAACGACCCCGAGACGGTGGCCGCCTGGGTCGAGCGCCTGCGCGGCCAGATCTCGCGCTTCCTCGACTTCGAGGGCCCGTACGCGGCGCGCATGGTCAACAACCTGGACTGGACCTCCGGGATGTCGGCGATCAGCCTGCTGCGCGACGTCGGCAAGTACTTCCGCGTCAACAACATGATCGCCAAGGAGGCCGTCGCCCGACGCCTCAACTCCGACGCGGGCATCAGCTACACCGAGTTCAGCTACCAGATCCTCCAGGGCATGGACTACCTGGAGCTGAACCGCCGCTACGGCTGCACCCTGCAGACCGGCGGCAGCGACCAGTGGGGCAACCTCACGGCCGGCACCGACCTGATCCGCAAGGCCGACGCCAAGTCCGTGCACGCGCTGGCCACGCCGCTGATCGTCAAGGCCGACGGCACCAAGTTCGGCAAGACCGAGTCCGGCACGGTCTGGCTCGACCCCGAGCTGACCACCCCGTACGCCTTCTACCAGTTCTGGCTGAACGCGGACGACCGGGACGTCTCCAACTTCCTGCGGATCTTCAGCTTCCGCTCGAAGGAGGAGGTCGAGGAGCTGGAGCGCGAGACCGCCGAGCGCCCCGCCGCCCGCCTCGCCCAGCGCGCCCTGGCCGAAGAGCTCACCACGCTGGTGCACGGCGCCGAGCAGTACGAGCGCGCGGTCGCCGCGTCCAAGGCACTGTTCGGGCAGGGCGACCTGGCCGACCTGGAGGCGCCGACCCTGGCCGCGGCCCTCGCCGAGGTCCCGAAGGCCGAAACCGCCGAGCTCCAGCCGATCGTCGACCTGCTGGTCGCCGTCGGCCTGGCGCCGAGCCGTTCGGCCGCCCGTCGGACGGTCAAGGAGGGCGGCGCCTACCTCAACAACGTCAAGGTGACGGACGAGGAGGCGGTGCCGACCGAGGCCGACCTGCTGCACGGGCGCTGGCTCGTGCTGCGGCGCGGCAAGCGGAACCTGGCGGCGGCGGAGCTGGTGCCGGCGTCGTCGGCGGTGGCGGCCGAGCCGGCCGACTCGGTGGAGTGACCGAGCCGCCGAAGGACCGAGTGACTGAAAACCGACGCCGCTGAACTGCGGCTTCGATGATCGAGGGGGGGGGGGCCCCCGCGGACCCCCCCCGCGGGTGTGGCGCCCGGCCCCCCGCGGTGGCGTCCCCCCCGGGCGGGGCCCCGGGGGCCCCCCGCCCTAGTTTTCTTAGGACAAGACATGAGCATCCTTCAGGCC
>NZ_JBHYGR010000180.1:15824-16248 GCF_042738155.1 Kitasatospora sp. NPDC059088
GGCGCGGGGGTTGTCGCCCCGCTCGGCCCCGGCGAGCTTTTTCTCACCCCCCCGCGCTGCTTCGGGGGCTCTGTGAGGGGGGGGGGGGCCCCCCCCCCCCCCCCCCCCCTCGACGTTTGACGATGTCCTCCAGGTGGCCTAGTGTTGAACGAGTCGCTGGAGCGGCCACCCCACTCAGCAAGACCCACTCTCACACTTCGGAGCCCATTCAATTGGGTTCGTCGGCGTATTAGTCGACACGGTGTGATCGTGAATTTCGAGTCACTCTTGAAATGCGCTAAAGTGGTGGTCGTCGCGAAAAGCGGCCCGACCAGTTCGGAAAATCGGATGAATGAAACTCCGGAAAACGGAGCGGAAAACGTCTGGTAAGCTGGAAACACGAAATAACAAATAGCCCCGATGGCCCCCTGGGACTCGGTCACAA
>NZ_JBHYGR010000181.1:0-10538 GCF_042738155.1 Kitasatospora sp. NPDC059088
GGGGGGGGGGGGGGCGGGGTGGGGGGCGGGGTGCGGCCCCGCGGCCTGCTCTTCCGCTGGGGGGGGGGGCCGCGCGCCGGGGGCGCCGCGCCCCCCCCCACCCCCTGCGCCGCATCTGCCTACGCGCGTAGATCAACCACTCCCCCACCCCGCCCACAAGGCCGGCCAGGATCTCCGGTGCGCCGCCGGCCGCAGGGGACTCCGGCCCGGGCGGGCGCCGCCAGCCGGAAGAATGCGGCTCACCACACTCCATGCTGCACGTTATATGTGGTATAGTTGTTCACAACGGACGGGCCGGGCGGCTCGGCCGGATCAACCCGCTATCCAACCAAGAAGAAGGGCACACTCCCGTGTCTGCACGCACCAAGTCCAAGACCCCCGCACGCCCGGCGACGGGCATGATCGTCCGCAACTTCCGGTTCATGGAGGTCGACCCCCGCACGCTCGTGCTCGACCCCTGCAACGTCCGCACCGAGGAGAAGCTGCCCACCCAGGAGATGCTGGACTCCGTCGCCCAGGACGGCGTCGACACCCCGGTCATCGTCCGCCCCCTGACGCCCGAGCAGATCGAGAAGCTGACGGAGGAGGGCAAGCCCGCGCCGGAGTTCGGCGTCCTGGCCGGACAGCAGCGCTGGCTGTCGAGCAAGGAGGCCGTCAAGAAGGCCGAGGAGGACCACACCTCCTGGCTCGCCCTGCCCATCGTGGTGCGCGACGACCTCAAGGGAGCCGACAAGGAGGCCATCACCAGGTCCCTGGTGGAGAACACCCACCGCAAGGCCATGACCAAGCGGGACGAGGCCCAGGCGGCGGCGCAGCTCGCCGCGTTCTCCATGACCCCCACCCAGCGGAAGAAGGCCGCGCGCAGCATCGGCCTGACCGACGCGCAGTTCGCTGCCGCGAAGGGGGCCGTGGCGCTGGACGCGAAGACGTTCGACGAGGCCGCCGAGTGCGACTTCGACCTGGTCCAGACGACCCAGTACGGCACGGTCGAGCACCTGCGGGGGGCTTCGCGCCGGTTGAAGGAGGCGGCGGCGAAGGACGCGGCCGAGGGTGGCGGCTACGGCCACTGGGACCACGCCATCGCCAGCCTGCTCCAGGAGGAGGAGACCGCCCGGCTACGGAAGGAGCGTCTGGCGGCGCTGCGGGCGGACGGCGTGCCCGAGGTCGACCGGCCGTACGAGTGGCGGGGCGACAAGATGCGCCTGCTGACCGACCTGATGAGCGGCATGGGCAACCCGGTCGACCCCGAGCACCACGTCAAGGACTGCCCCGGCCGCGCCTTCTTCAACGAGTACGGTGAGGCGGTCCTGGTGTGCGCGGACTGGAAGAAGAACGGCCACCAGCTCAGCAAGAAGGCGGCCGAGAAGTCGGGTGGTCCGGCTACGGCCGAGGAGTCGCGGGCCGCCGTCCGGCTCATCCGAAGCAACAACGAGGCATTCAAGGCCGCGACGACCGTCCGCCGGGCCGCGCTCAAGGCCGCACTCAAGGAGAAGCCGAGCGGCGCGTCGTGGGCGCTGGTCCGCCGGATCGTCTGCGACATGCCGGGCTGGTACGCCAAGTTCGTCACCAGCCCGAACCGGCGGCTCATGGCCCAGTTGCTCGGGGCTCCGGAGTCGGTCACCCGCGAGAGCGGCAAGAAGGAGGACGACGAGGACCGGATTACGGTCTGGCTGGAGCAGGCCGAGTCCCGGATGGGCGAGGCCAGCTCGGGGAAGCTGATCCTGGCCCAGATCTTCGCCGCCTTCGAGGCCCGCGTGATGAACGCGAACAAGGTGTGGGAGAAGCCGGGCGCCGCCGTGGTGCAGCTGCTGGTGTTCATGCGCGATCACCTGGCGTACAAGCTGTCCGAGATCGAGGCGGCGATGGTCGCCCTGGTCGAGGGGAGCGGCGGCGAGCCGGATGCCTCTGCGGCGCAGGCGCAGCTGACCGGGCAGGCCGACCAGGAGTCCGCTGGCGGGACCGAGGCGGCGGACGAGCTGTCCGTCGAGGTGGAGTCCGCCGTGGGCACGGAGGTCGACGGGGTGGAGCCGCTGGCCGCCGAGTCGGCGGCCGAGGTGGAGCCCGAGGCGTCAAAGGAGCAGCCCGCCGAGATGGACGAGGCGGCGCGGGAGGCGGACGTGGCGCTGGCCGCCTAGTTCCTGCTGCCGACCTTCCCTTTGCCCGGCCCGGATCGCGTTGTGCGGTCCGGGCCGGGCCCTTTGCGGTCCGCGGCCGGCTTCTGGAGCGGGCGCCGGCCGGGATCGGAGAAGACGGGATGGATCGCGGGTTCATGTTTTATGT
This sequence comes from Kitasatospora sp. NPDC059088, assembly GCF_042738155.1. NCBI lineage: Bacteria > Bacillati > Actinomycetota > Actinomycetes > Kitasatosporales > Streptomycetaceae > Kitasatospora > Kitasatospora sp. NPDC059088. The sequence goes on from NZ_JBHYGR010000181.1 coordinate 2,281, forward strand.
GGTATAGTTCTTCACGTCGGGGCGTGTGCGGCAGCCCGCCCCTTTCAACCCGCTTCAACGGAGGACCCACCATGAGCGACCAGCCCAGCAACACCGTCACCGCCTGCCGAACCCGCGTCCAGGTCGACCTCGATCTGACCGTCGAGGACGGCTCTCCCGTGATCAACGCCTTCGGGGAGAGCGAGCCGCTGACGGGGATTCGACTGACCTTCGCCAACGGCCAGTTGAAGGCCGTGCGCCTGGAGACCGCCGACCCCGGCCACTGCGCCTTCGTCGACGCCCCGGAGCTGGAGCGTCCGCAGACCTGGCCCGCCTTCCTGCGGGAGGCCCTGGCCGCCCACGACCCCGGGCGGCACGAACGCGAGGCGGCCGCACTGCGCAGCACCCTGGCGGCCCTGCGCGAGGTGCTCAACAACACCGCGCTCCCCGACGAGCTGCGGGGGCAGCTGGTCCAGCTGCTGGACGGCTGAGCCACCTGCGTCCGACCCCGGGCCGCTTCACCGCATGCGGCGGCGGCCGGCCCCCTTCACCGCACCCCGGCTAGCAGTCGGCGCCACCGGTTGCAGACGCCGGCGATACGCAAGGTCCCGTCCCCGCCGCAGAGGCGGCGCGAAGGAGATTCCCATGATCAACGTCACCGCAGCCTCCCTGCGGCGCAATGACCGCATCGTGCTCCACGGCGATGAGCTGCCCTACCTCGTGGATGACGTCGTGGACATCCCGAACGGGCGGGTCCGCGTCACCTTCTCCTCCGGCGACGAAGTGGAGTACGCCGCCGAAGACAAGGTTGCGGTCGTCGACTGAACGAGGGCGGCCGCGCTCGACCCCGGTCCGCCGCCCTGCGGCGGCGGACCGCTGCCCCTTTCGACGCCCCGGCTTGGCGGCCGGCGGCGTCTCAACCCGCTCTTCACCCGCAGAGGACTTCATGGCACCCGTCTTCCGCCACGACCGCGATCTCGACTTCACCGACCTGTTCTGCGGAGGAGGCGGCACGACCACCGGCTTCACCGAGTCGGGGTACACCTGCCGCCTGGCCGCCAATCACGACCCGGTGTCGATCCGCACCCACGTCGCGAACCACCCGACGGTCGAGCACCGGCGCATCGACATCAGCAACACCAACAAGCGCAGCATGCCGCGCACCCGGATCCTGGCCGGCTCCCCGATCTGCACCGAGATCGCGCTCGCCGGGGGCCGCAAGCGCACCCGCGGCCAGCTGGAGCTCGACCTCCAGGTCGAGGGCGACGAGGGCCGCGCCAAGCCGGAGACCTGGGAGCGCACCCGGGCCACCGCGCTCGACATGATCGCGTGGGCGGAGGTGCACAGGCCCGACGCCGTGTTCGTGGAGAACGTGGTCGAGTTCGCCACCGACTGGGAGCTGTTCGACTGGTGGCTCAAGGGGTGGCACCGTCTCGGCTACCGACACCAGATCGTCTGCGCCTCCTCCGCCCACCTCGGCGACGACTCCAACGTCCTGGCTCCCCAGCTGCGCGACCGGATCTACATCGTGTTCACCCGGACGGCGACCCCGAAGCCGAACCTGGAGGTCCGGCCGGCGGCCGACTGCCGGGAGTGCGGCCCAGTGCGCGCCCGCCAGGTGTGGAACAACCCGAGGGGCCGCAAGATCGGCAAGTGGGGCGAGCAGTACAACTACCGGTGCCCCAACCGCAGGTGCGGCCACCAGCTGCTCATCCCGCACGTCCGCGCCGTCGCGGAGGTCATCGACTGGAACCTGCTGGGCCGGCGGGTCGGCGACGGGAAGCCGCGGCACAAGGTGTTCAAGCCGTACGCGGCCTCGACCCGGGCCCGGATCGCGGTCGGGCTCCAGCGGTTCGGGGCGGACCCGCACATCGCGATGCTGCGCAACAACAGCACCGCCGTATCCATCCGCGGGGCGGTTCCCGTCCTCGCCGCCCAGGGCCGCCACCACGCGCTGATCATCCCCAACGGGCGCAAGAACGCCCCCCGTACGACGGCGGAGCCGCTCACCACGCTGGCGACCAAGCCGCACCACTCCCTGGTGTGGCCGGCGCCGGAGGTGGACGACTGCCTGATCCGGATGCTGACGTCCGACGAGATGAAGCAGATCCAGCGGTTCTCACCGGAGTACATCGTCCACGGGAACCTGGAGGAGCGGACGTTGCAGATCGGCAACGCCGTCTCGGTAAACGCGGCCCGCTGGTTCGCCGAGCGGATCCGGGCGGCACTGACCAGGTTCGACCTGGCCGTCTGATCCCCCGGGCCGCCGCCGGCAAACACGCGGCGGCGGCCTGGGCCAGGGACTCCGAGGCACACCAATCCCCATGGGCATGTTCTATGTGGTATCGTTTTTCATGTCGGCAGGTCGGGCGGCCTGCCCCTCAACCCGCTCCCGCAAGGAGGACCGCACCGTGTCCGTTCTGATCACACCCCCGGACAAGCTGATCCGCACCCACGCGCTGGCCCAGTCCCTGCACATCGACCACGACGGCCAGAGCCGCGACCCGTTCGTGGCTGCCGCCATCACCCGCGCTTTCACGGCGCTCCACCAGGCCCAGGTGAACGCCTGGAACCTCCACCTCCCCGACGGCGCCCCGACCCGAGCCGCCGTCTCCGAGCTCGACCTCGACCAGCGGTGGCCCGAGGAGGACCAGTACTTCCGCTTCGGCGACAACCGGATGCTGCTCCACAGCTTCATCAGCGAGCTCGGCTGGGCGATCTACAACGCCGACGGTCTGCTCCCCACCCGCAACGAGTTGGACCTCTATCTGCACTGCGACCGGCCGGCGCTGCTCGTCCTGGCGGGCGTCCTGCGCCTGTGACCCCGCCGTGGTGGCGACGCTCGCGCGTCGGCACCACCTCTTGCCCGGCTGGACGGCGGTGGCCCGCCGTCCAGCCCTCAACCCGCTTCCCCGCGCCCCCGCCTGGAGAGCCCCATGCCCACCGCAACCGTCACCCCGCCCGTCGCCAAGCCCGACGCGGCGCCCGAGGTCCCGGCCAGCTTGCTCAGCCACGTCGACGTGCGCCCGTACAGCCCGTCCCTGCTGGTCCTGCTCGCCACGTTCCCCCGCGCCAACGGCGTCACCGAGCACCTGGCCCTCGCCACCCCGGCCGCCCCGTACGGCAACACGCCCTGGCAGAGCGCCGCGATCGCGCTGTACCTCGCCGCCGTGCGCGCCGGCCGGGAGCAGCTGTCGGCGGCCGCACTGCGCGACTTCCTGCATCCCGACCGCCGTACCCAGGACGGTCAACCGCACCCGGCCCGGCTGCCGTTCCACGGCGCGGCCGCCGAGTACCCGCTCAACGTTCTCCACGACCGCCGGATCGCCTGCGTGCTGTCCGTCGTGGTCGGCGGCCTGGATGAGAACGGGTGGCCGGAGGCGGAGCTGTTCGTCTGGGAGCGGGAGGAGGGCATGCGCGGCAAGTCGTGCGGGTTCAACCGCACGATGCGCCGCCGGGGTGCCGCCGCAGTCGTGGCGTTCGCCCACGAGGAGATGGAGGGCGAGTACGGCCGCCTGGCAGCCCGCGTCCGGCAGCTGGGCGAGAGGGCGGGAGCGGTCGGCCTGGCGCGGGAGGCCGAGCTCGCCGGCCTGGTCGCGAAGGCCTGCGGGGGAGCCCGCGCTACGGCTCGGGCCGACACCGAAGCTCGCATCGAGCAGGCCCGGCAGAAGACCCAGAAGACCGGGGCGGGCAAGGTCCGCAAGGCGATGCGGCTGCCGCTGGGCGCCCCCGAGCTCGGCGAGCAGGTCGAGGTCGCCCCCGCCGTCGAGATGGTCACCGGGACGGTCGTCCGGCCGGTGGAGTTCCAGGAAGTGAAGGGCCATCCGGTGGCCCGGATGCACATCTCCGTGGACCAGCAGGGGCCACCGCGCTCCGGGGCGTCGCTGCCGGAGCTGCTGATCTGCTCGCTGGAGGGCACGACGGCACAGGCCGCCCACCGCGCGCTGCGCCCGGGCAGCCAGGTGGTGATCGCCGGACGCCGCCGGGTGCGGACCTACAGGGGGAGCGACAACATCCCGAGGTCCGCTGTCTCCTTGCAGGTCGAGCGCATCGGCCTCGACATCACCCAGATCTGACGCTCCCCTGGCGGCCGCGCGGCGGCCGCCGGAACGGAGCACCCTCGCGCCCGGGCGGCGCGGCTACCCAACCGAATCAGCAACGAACGAAGGAGGACCAGGTGCGCATCCGTGCCATCCACCCCTGCGGTTGCGGCTGCAACTGCTGCGGCAACCACACCGATGGGGACACCCGGCCGCTCGACCGGGCCCGCCCCAAGCACGTCATCCGCATGCTCACCGGCAAGATCCAGAACCAGAGCGGCGCCTACCTGCTCCTGGACGCCCGGGTCGCGATCGTCCCCGACGGCGACGGGCGCCCCGCCGGCGTCCTGTCGGTGACGGCCACCGCGCTCGACGCCGCCGACGACCCGCTCCCCGGCTGCCACTGGGACCTCGGAGCCGGCGCCCTCCCGGCGCTGGCGCCGCACCTCCGGTGACCAACGACCGTGACCTCCGCGCGCCTCGGGGGTCACGGCCGGCATCCGCAGGCACACTCGGCCTGCGCACCCGCCCGGCCTGCCCCACCGGCATCGGCCCGGGCCACCACCCACCGGCGGTTTCGTCGACGAAAACGCCGGCCGCCTGCACCCCGCTCGACCGCACCGTACGGGCCACCACATCACGGGCCCGTCGGGCCGCACACCAAGGAGAATCCCCATGACACACGCAACCCGACCGATACTGACCGAGGCCGCGGTCCAGGCCATCCTCACCGACGCCGGCTGGATCCTGGCCACCGACGAGCACGGCAAGGTCTGCGACGTCGACGACCTGGCCCACGCAGGCGATTTCAGCACCCAAGCCCAGGACCCAACGCCCGACGGCAACTGCGCCAAGGTCCTGCTCCTGTGCCGGACCCCGGACTGCGTACCGGTGCTGACGGAGATGAACGCTCACCTGCTCCAGGCCGGTTTCGGCAGCCGGCCCTCCGATGACGGCATGGAGTTCCTGCTGATCCTGCCGCGGCCCGACGGCGGCCGCCGCCGGTGACCGTCCTGGCGAATGCCCTGGTCGGCATGTCGACCGAGAACGCCACCTGGCTACGGCGAAACCGGAGCCGGGGGCCGGCCGGGCCGCCCCGAGGGTGCGCCGCGGAGCCCGGCTACCCGCCGCATGTTTTATGTAGTATCGTTCCTCGCGTCGCAGGGTCGGGTGCCGGCCCCCCAACCATCATGAAACGGAGGCCCGCGATGATCCCCGCCGGCCGCAAGTACGTCACCACCGAGGGGGCCGCCAAGATTCTCGGCGTTGCCTTCTCCAGCTTCCAGAGCCGGCGGCAGTGGGAGAAGCTCCCTGTCAGCGTGAAGAGCTTCTCCCGCGTCGACCCTGAGGCCAAGCGGCCGCTTCGCATCTGGGACGAGGAGCAGATGCAGGCCTACGCCAACCAGCGCGAGCTCCCCCTCGATCAGCAGGACATCCCGGTGCTCCCGCTGGACCCGCAGAACAACCCTGCGGACGAGCGCGACGGGGACCTCCTCGACTGGGTCGAGGCCTGGGAGTCGATGCCCGCGGACAACCGCCCCGACAAGGACGCCTGGGCGGACTACGTCAAGAAGCCGGCGGCCGGGTCGGCGGTGAAGAAGGTGCGGACGAAGGGGCCGGAGTGGAAGACCGAGATCAACGGAGTCCGGTACTGGGAGCGCGGCACGGTGCGGACCTGGAACGAGGACCGCCCGAAGGGCCACGGGGCGGCACGTACCGGCGGTCGCAAGACCGGCTCCCTCAACCAGGTGGCTGCCATCCGCAAGGACGCCGTTGAGCGGGTGGCCCGTACGGCAGAGCTCCTCGCGGCCGCGCCCACGGACACGCCGGCGGCCGTCGTCGTCCGCCGGCTGGTTGAGGAGTTCGGGTTCACGACGCGCACCGGCGAGCGCCTGGTGAAGGACACCCAGATGGGCCTCGCCGAGCGCGACAAGGTGGCCGCCGTGCAGCAGGAGCTCTGGGACGAGCCGCGGGAGCGCGTCGTCAAGGTCCTCGCCGAGGGCCTCGGCCTTCCGCCAGCCGTCGCGGCCTACGTGCTCGACGACGTCCTGGCCCAGCAGGCCCAGGGTCGGCCGCGGGCCAAGCAGAAGTAGCTCGGCATCAAGGTGCCGGATTCCTTGACGCCGCGTCTGATCTGGGGCGCAGCGGAGCATCAAGGTATTGGCTGATCCCTTGATGGCGCCTGCGAGGCCGAGTTGTTACGCCGCGGAGCCCGGGCGTCAAGGGATCCGTCAAGGTGTGCGGGGTTGGCTTGGCCGGCACCAGAGAGCACTGATGAAGGAGACCCTGATGACGGTGGCCGTCCCCACGAAGCGCCGTAAGCGCCGGCACGACGGTGCGGCGTTCGACCGTGCGGCCCTGGCCGCGCTCTACCAGCACCGGCTCGCGACCAGCGGCCAGTTGTACGAGCTGCTCGGTCCTTTCACCAGTGGCGAGGAGGAGAGCGAGCAGGAGGACCACAACTTCCCGGCCGCCCGCATGCGGAAGCTGCGGGACGACGGCTTGGTCGACCATGCGACCCGCTACTTCCCGGGCCGCACCCGCATCTGGTTCCTGACCGAAGCCGGCCGCGCCCTGGCGGGCAGCTTTCCCGAGCTGCTGGACCGGGTCAGCCCGCCGCAGTCGATGACCGACACCGGTGCGCAGCTGCTGGCTCCCCACACGCTCGACGTCCTGCGGACGCACCTGGCGTTCCTGCGGGATGCCCGGCGGCGGGGCGACGAGTACGGGCCGCTCGACTGGGCGCCGGAGGTGTTCCACCGGCTTTCGGACCGTTCGGCCGACGCGATCCGGGCCGATGCCTTGATGCGGTACACCGTGCACTCCCCGGAGGGCCGGGCGCACCTGCGGGCGTTCGTCGAGCTCGACCGCTCCACCATGAGCAGCGAGAAGCTCAGCTCGAAGCTGACGTCGTACGCGCGGTACTTCGAGTACACCCCGGTCCCGCTCCACCTTCGCGGGACCACGGAGGCGCAGGGGGCCTTGCCGGCCTGGCAGGACTTCTACCCGCGGTTTCCCAGGGTCTTGTTCGTGCTGACGCCGGGGTCCGAGAGGACCTCGGAGACAACGCTGCGCAACCGGATCGAGGACCTCCAGGTCGCCGCCGCCGACAGCCCGCGGGTGGTCAACTTCCTGCGGCACGTCCCCGCCGGGGCGGCCACCCTCCAGGACATTGAGGCGCACGGGGCCACCGGGAAGGTGTGGAGCTCTCTCGCCGATCCGGACCGGCCCGCGTGCGGCTGGACCGAGCTGTAGCACCGGATACCGCTGTCAGTGCCGAGGACCCGGCGGCGGGGCTCACCACCGGGTGTCCCGGCTCCTCCCTGACTGAGAAGGACGGAACGATGACCTTGCAAAACAGCGGGCCGCTGGAGCAGACCACGCTGACGGCCAGCTACCGGGCCGTGCACGACGAGGCTGAGATCCACCTGCTGGTCAACGGCGGCGGCACGCCGCAGACCGACGCGGACATGGCCCAGGCGGCGGACGTGGCCCGGACCTTGTGACGCGCATGCTGCCCGGACCGCCCGTGCGGCGCGGCACGGCAGTGCAGTACCTACCGATCTGACGAGGAGAATCGACAGCATGGCCAGCGCGCTTCTGATCAACCCCGACTCCACGGTCGAGCCGATCGACCTGCCGGACGAGCCCGGCCTGCGCAGCAAGGCGATCGCGACGCGCCTGAGCGGCAGCCCCGACCCGGGGAACTATCACCGCCGGGCGCTGATGTGGGTGCACGGCAACGGCGCGAACGAGGGGTTGCCGCCGAACCTGACAGCCACCGCGCTGGCCAGCGCCTGGCGAGGACTCGACATCGGCTCTTCCTACTTCCTGTACGGCAGCGTCATCGTCACCGGCGCCGAGTACGGCGACGTCGCCCCGCTTGAGGAAGACCTGGCCGGCCAGGCGCAGGCCGTCGCCGAGGCGGTCGTCGCGCGCCGGACGGCTTGGCAGACCGAGCAGCCGGCGTCCAACGAAGCCGCCTGGGCCGAGATCCTCCAGTGCGCCTTCCGGGCAGTGCGGCCGGGAGGCAGCGCGGAGTAGCTGCGCCGGACACGCGCTGGGCCCGGGGGCTCCCCAATTGGGGAGCCCCCGCTGGTCTTCCCAGCCGGAGGCCTGGCGCGTTGCGGAAGCGGCTTTGCCCGCCCAGCAGGCCGACGGGGCGCGCCCCCCAAACACGGGGGGCCCCCCCGGGGGGTGAATGGGGCGGGGTAAGAATCCGCGAGACGGGGTTTTGGC